>CACLEU010000003.1 GCA_902606075.1 uncultured Pelagibacteraceae bacterium | reverse complement strand
AGATCTTTTATTTTGACTTCTGAGTTTTTAATTTCTTCTTCGCCAGCGAAAATTATACATGGGGAATTAATTCTATTAGCATATTCCATTTGTTTTTTTATTTTTCCCTCACCAGGGTAAATCTCTGAACTGATATTTTCTGATCTAAGTTTCTTTAATATTTCTATATATTTTTTCATATTATTTTGATTAAAAACACTAATTATTACAGGGCGCATAACTTTTAAATCGAATTCTTTTTTTTGCATTAATGCGAACACTAGTCTATCTATGCCAACTGATATACCAGTTGCTGGATAATCAAGATTTCCAAAGTTACTTACTAAATTATCGTATCTTCCTCCGCCACCTATTGATCCAAATTGAATAACCTGTCCCTTTAAATTTTTTACATTGAAATTTAGATTAACTTCAAATATTGGGCCTGTGTAATACTCTAAACCTCTTATTACTGAGGGGTCAAATTTATAGTTATCAAATTTATAATCTTTAAATATTTTTATTATTTGTTTTAAATCTTCGCTCTCAGGTAAATTTACATTTAAAGAATTTTCAATAATTTTGATTTGATCATCTTTTAAATCTGCTCCTTTTGTGTAATCTCCTGATTTATCTTTTCTACCTTCGCCCAGTAATTTTTTTACCTCGGTCCAACCTAGTCTATCTATTTTATCTAAAGCTCGAAGAATTATAGAAATTTTTTCCTCAGATTGAATTTTAAGTTTTTCAAATAATGCGTCAGTAATTTTTCTAGATGATATTTTGACTATATAATCATCTTTAGCTAAGCCGCAATTTTCTAAAATTTCTGATATCATTACACATAATTCTGCATCTGCTTGTAAGTTTTTTGTACCAACATAATCAGCATCAAACTGAAGAAATTCTCTAAATCTTCCTGGTCCTGGTTTTTCATTCCTCCAGACAGTACCTAATTGGTAACGTTTAAATGGTTTGGGTATTTCATTAAAATTTTTTGCTACATATCTTGCTAAAGGTGCGGTTAAGTCGTAACGTAAAGACAACCACTTATTTTCATCTTTAAAAGAAAATACACCTTCTCCAGGTCTTTCTTTATCAGGTAAAAATTTGCCTATACTTTCTGTATATTCAAAACTTGGTGTTTCAAGATATTGAAAACCATACTTAACCATTACTTCTTTAATCTTTGAAATTATAAAGTCTCTGATTAAAAGCTCTTTTTCTTTTCTATCTTCAAAACCTGAAGGTAGTTCTTTAGGAGGTTTTATTTTTTTTTGTTTTTCCATTTTTTGGTACACGGGGACAGATTCGAACTGTCGACCTTCGGTTCCACAAACCGCTGCTCTAACCGACTGAGCTACCCGTGCTCCTATCTTAGTTTTATACTAATTGTGGATATTTTTAAATTTATATAATGATTAAATAGCTAGCGTGCAGCCAGCATGAAAATGGTGTCTGTTAGATAATACTAAATTTTTTACGTTTTTAATCATTGTGATTTTAATAACAGTTAAAATTAAAAAATCAACAGTTGATTGTATAGGAATAAAATCAGTTATTAAGCTTGCTTATCCCTATACAATAATTTTTGATGAATTAGAATTAAGAGGTTTTTTGCAACTTTACTGCGGCAGGACCTTTATCTCCGTCTTCAACTTCAAATGTAAGCTCGTCACCTTCGTTTAAGAACCTTAAACCTGCTTCTCTTACAGCTGAAGCATGTACGAATACATCTTTTTCTTTATCTTCTCGTTCAATGAAACCATAACCTTTTTTTCCATTAAACCATTTTACTTTTCCTTTTAGACTCATTTTACTCTTTCGTTGTTTATTTTACTTAAGCTTAATTAAGCTATCAGCTTGTTATTAGATTTCTAAATTTAATGCAAGTATATTAAGTTGACTTAATGTCACTTTTTAATGGTGGCCTTGGTAAGAATCGCACTTACGACACATACCTTTTCAGGGTACTGCTCTACTACTGAGCTACAAGGCCATTAAAATCTAAATATGATCCGCCCTTTAGTTAAATCGTAAGGGGTAACTTCTACTGTAACATTGTCTCCTTGCAAAACTCTAATTCTATTTTTTCTCAATTTGCCAGCGGTATGTGCAGTCACAATATGATTGTTTTCTAATTTAACTCTAAACATTGCATTAGGCAAAAGATCAATTACTTTTCCTTTAAATTCTAAAGCATCTTGTTTTGACAAATATTATTCTCCTATTCTCAATTTAACCGATTTAGCGTGTCCATCTAAACCTTCATAAGTTGCAAGATTTATAACTTTTTCACCAATAGTTTCAATACCCTTTTTTGATAAATTTATGTATGAAATTCTTTTAAAAAAATCAAAAACAGATAGACCGCTGAAAAATTTTGCTGATGAATGTGTTGGTAATGTATGGTTACTGCCTGCACAATAATCAGTTACTGCCATAGCTGAATACTTTCCTGTACATATTGAACCTGCATTTTTAACGTTATTTAAAATACTTTTAAATTTATCTATAGAAAGTTCTAAATGCTCTGGAGCTATTAAATTTATAATTTCTGAAATTTTTTTATCTGTGTTTGCAAAAATTAATACACCGTTTTTTTTTAAGCTACCTAAAGCAATTTTTTTACGTGGCAAACTTTCTAGTTGTATTTTTAATTCTTTTTGAACTCTATCAATTATCTCTTTTTTTTTAGAGATAAGTATACATTGTGCATTAATATCATGTTCTGCTTGGCCTATTAAATCAGCAGCAACCCATTTTACATTTGAACTTTTATCTGCAACGACTGTTATTTCAGATGGACCAGCTATCATGTCAATGCCAACTTCACCAAAAACTATTTTTTTTGCTGCTGCAACATAAATATTACCAGGTCCAACTATCTTATCTACTCTTGGAATTGTTTTCGTTCCATAGGTAAGAGCGGCTATTGCTTGGGCACCTCCTACTCGATAAATTTCTTTTACACCACACTTTCTTGCAGCATATAATACTGCAGCACTTTGATCTTTGCCTCTTACAGGATTTACAACAACTATTCTTTTAACACCCGCGAGCATTGCTGGAATTGCATTCATTAAAACTGTTGATGGGAAACTAGCATTGCCACCAGGTATGTAAATTCCTACTGAACTCAATGGTTTATACTTATAATTAATTGTATTTTTTAAGTTATCTGAAAATTTAATATCTTTAGTTTTTTGGTTTTTATGAAATGATAAAATTCTTCCAAATGCAAAGTCTATAGATTTTTTAACTTTTGAATTTAGATTTTTAATATTTTTACTTATATCGCTATAATTTGTCTTAAGTTTTCTATTTTTGTTAAATTTTATCTCATACTTTAATACTGCCTTATCCCCGTTTTTTTTTACATCTGAGACAATTTTTTTTGAAACATTATAATCTTTATCAGAAAAAACCGACCTATTATTAATTTTTTTTATTAGCTTTTTTTGAAAATTTTTACTATTTGCATTTAATCTATAAATCATTTTAAAATTCCTTTAAATCTTCAAGTGCAACCTCTATAATTTCTGAGGTTAAGGTTATAAAGCCATTATCAGAAAATAACAAATTAAATTCGTATCCATTCACTGTTTTAATAGTATCGATAGCAAGAAGAAATAAACTTTTTTCAGACGAATATTGGTTTATATTTTTGGACTTCACTTGATCAATAAATTCAAACTTGCATATGCTTAATACTTTTTGCTTTTTTTCATCTTTTATTGAGTTTCTCTCTAAAGATAGAAGAAAAATTTTGTTTTTTTTAAGAAATTTTATGTCAGAGATTTTCAATTTAGATTTATGACAATATAAAGAAATTATGTTCAATCCATTTAGGTCTCTTGCTAATATTTTAGCTAAATATTTTTTGGACATTATTTTCTTAGTTTAATTTTGATACCTAAATTTTTTAATTTTAATTGTAAGTTTTCATAACCTCTAAGACCATGATAAATTCTAGATATGGTTGATGAACCATCAGCTGCTATTGCGGCCAATATTATTGAAAATGTTGTTCTCAAATCTGAGGATATACAATCTGCTGATTTTAAATTTTTTTGTCCGATTATAGTCGCTTTGTTTTTTTTTATTGATATCTTCGCGCCCATTCTTTTTAATTCCGGAACTGCCATAAATCTATTAGAGAATATTGTTTCTTCAATTATGCTTTTGCCAGGTATCTTTGTTAAAACTGCAAGAATAATTGGCATGTTGTCTGTTGCTAGTTGCGGCCAGGGACCAGTTTTTATTATTGCAGGTTTTAATTTTTTACCTGGAGAAAGTGTTATTGAATTTCCGTTAATACTGATTTTGTATCCAATTTTTTTTAGAATTCCCAGTTCTGTATTTAAATACTTTGGGTTTATGTTTTTAACTTTAGTTTTTCCATTAGTTATTGCACCAACACATAGGTAGCTAAATGCCTCAATTCTATCTCCTATAATTGTATGTTCTCCACTAATAAGTTCACTTACTCCTCTAATTATTATAGATCTTCTTCCTATAAATTTTATTTTAGCTCCTGAATTATTCAAAAATTTTATTAAGTCTATTACCTCAGGTTCAAGAGATATATTCTTTATTACATGCTCTCCTTTAATAAGTACTGAAGCCATAATTAAATTTGAGCTACCAGTAACAGTAACTTTCGGAAATTTAAAAATATTACCTTTCAAACCATTTTTTGCGGATATATTCACATAACCTTTGCTTAAAGTATTATCTGCACCAAGGCTTTTGAAACCTGAAAGATGCCATGAAGTATCTCTAATACCTAGTGCACAACCTCCTCCTAGAGCAACTTTAATTTTATTCTTTGGGTATCTTGCTAATAAAGGTCCCATAGTTAAAACTCCTGCTCGCATTGTAGAAACTAAATTATATGGGACAATTAATTTATGTTTTTTCTTATTTGAAATTTTTATAGTCTTTTTTTCTTTTATAAGTTCAACTTTTGCACCTAGTGATATTAATAAATCTTTCATTGTTAATACATCTTTCACAAATGGTACATTCTTCAAAATTACCTTTTTCTTAAATAGTATTGATGCTGCCATTAAGGGTAGGCAGGAATTTTTTGCTCCACTAATATTAATTTCTCCTTTAATAGCTTTATTAGGGCCATTGATTATAAAGCTTTTCATTTATTTTGATTTTGCAAGAGTGATACCAACTTGACCTTGATACTTCCCTTTTCTTTCAGAATACGAAATTTCTGGCTGATCTCCTTTAAAAAACAAGATTTGTGCAGCACCACTATTGGCGTAAAGTTTTATTGAATTACTTGTATGATTAGAAAACTCTAAAACTAAATTTCCATGCCATCCTGCTTCTAAAACTGTTGGAGGAGTACCTAATCCACATCTTGCATAAGTAGATTTGGCTGTTACAAGTCCTGTAACGTTTCTTGGCATTTTAAAATATTCTAAACTGCTTGCTAACGCAAAGGAGTTAGGCGGAATTAGTACAGACTCCTCACCTTTAACTGTCACAAAATTATCTTCACTAAAGTTTTTTGGATCTGCCGTGGCACCTTTTATATTTGTAAATATTTTAAATTCTTCACCACATCTTAAATCATAACCAAAAGAATTTAGCCCATGGCTTATTCCTTTAGATATACTTTCTGCAACAAAAGGTCTGATCATCCCCTCTTCTTCTGATAATTTTTTTATTTGTTTATCATTTAGTATCATTTTTTTTTTTTGGTTTTTTGAGAATTTTTCTTTTTCTTAAATTTTGACGTAATGCCCTTTCAAGATCAAGCTTTAAGGGCCTTCTTTTATTATTCATCTTATTATTTTTTTTCAGGATTTGTTAAGTGTTCTAACGTGACCACTTGATCTATGGGGATTGTCTCATCCTCTTTTTTATTTAAGCCAGACTTAAGTTGTTTTTTTGCCCTTTTCTCTGCAAGCTTTTTTTCTCTCTTAGCTTGCTTCTCCATTGCCTTAGCCCCTCTTGTTGATTTATAATCGTAGTGAATTCCCATAATAATAACCTTACTAAAAATATACTTATATTAAAAAAAAAATAAGGCAATAATTTGAAAAAATTAATTTTATACAGTAAATTTATTGTTTCTAAAATGCCCCTTTAACTCAGGTAGTAGAGTATTTCCATGGTAAGGAAAAAGTCGTCCGTGCAAGTCGGGCAAGGGGCACCAAATACTTTATTTGTATAACTTCTTTTTTAAAAAAACACTTATAGTTACAATAAGCAAGAAAGCTAAGAGCGGTAAGTATATGTCTTTGCTTGAAAGTATTTCAAAAAACGAAGGTGGATTATTATTTGCATCAATAATTTTTTCTAGACCACTACCTATGGAAACCATTATGAACAATTGTGGAATCATTCCAATTAAAGTCCCAAAAAAATAATTTTTTAATTTAACATTAAATATTACAGGTAGCGTATTGGCTATAAAGAAAGGTATGCCGCCTATAAATCTATAAACTAAAAAATATAAAAATTCATTTTTTTTAAATAATTCTTTTAAAAAAACCATTTTATTACCAAGCTTTTGGTGGGCCAAATCTTTAAAAAAGAAAATTGTAACTAAATATAGTATAAGGGCACCTACTGACAAAGATATTGCAATTACAATTGTACCAACCCATTTTCCAAATACAAAACCTGATGCCAAAGCGACAGGTGAACCAAAACCAAGTAATAAAACCCAAATAATTACAAATAGAATAAAAGCAGCTAATAAAACAAAATAATTTTTGTTTTTTAAATTAGAAAAATAATCAAGATTATTTTTTATGAACTCATAGCTAGATAATTCTTGCAAAGAAAATTTACTAAAAAAAAAATATAAGAACGTTGATATCAATATTATATATGAAATACCTAAATAAATTTTTAATTTTTTTGTATTTTCCATATATAAAAGTATTATAAAAATTTTCTGTACTTATACATATATATTTTCTATAACTACCCAAAAATTTTAATATTTGAATATTACCTATGAAAAGAACATACCAACCAAGCAGACTTGTAAGAAAAAGACGTCACGGCTTCAGATCTAAAATGAGGACAAAAGGTGGTAGAAAATTACTATCCAGGAGAAGAAAAAAAGGACGAAAAAAATTAACCGTCTAATGAGTACTAAAATTTTAAGTCTTTCGAAAAATGAAGATTTCAAAAAAATTTTAAATGGAAAAAAAATAAGTAATTATTATTCTACTATTTTTTTTAAAACAATATCACCTAGTCATAAAAATGTATTAAATTTAAGTATTATCACAAAAAGAAAACTTGGCAAAGCAGTTCAAAGAAATAAAATTAAAAGAAGATTAAAAAATATAATTAATAATATTCTGAAATCTACTAAAGTAAATTTAAAATATTCGTACTTAATAATTGCTAAAAAAAATGTTTTAGATAGTAAATACAATGATATTAAAGAAACAATACTTAAAAATTTTAAAAAAATTTAATGATGAAATTAATTAATACAATACTAATAAAAACTATTAAATTTTATCAATATTTAATTTCTCCGTTGTTGGGAAATAGCTGTAGATATTTTCCATCTTGTTCAGAGTATTTTATTGATTGTTTAAAAACTTATGGTCCCATTAAAGGATCTGTTAAAGGATTTTTAAGATTAGCGACATGTCATCCTATAAAATTTTTAGGTGGGGGCGAAGGTTATAGACCATTAAAAAATAAAAAATAGTTATGGATACAAAAAATATTATAGCCGCAATATCACTTAGTTTAGCTATTATAGTTATTTGGAGTTTATTCTTTCAGCCATCACCAGAGGAATTAAAAAATAGAAAGGAAAAAGAGAGAATAGTTAAAAACAACGATGCTCCAAATATAGATTCCACTGAAAAAATTAATAAGCTCTCTCGGGAGGAGGCTTTAAAGTTAACTGATCGATTTTATTTTGAAAATGAGAGCATCAAAGGGTCAATATCATTAAAGGGTGCGACCATAGATGATTTAATTTTCAAAAAATATAAAACTCAACTCGACTCGAATGAATTTGTAACTTTATTGAACCCTAAATCAAGTTCAAACGGTTATTATATTGAGTCTGGATGGGCTTCTAATAATAAAAATATAGATCTACCTAATAATAAAACAATCTGGAAAATTAAGGGTAATTCAAGACTTACTCCAAATAATAATGTGACTCTTATTTGGGAAAATAAACAGAAATTAACTTTTGAGAAGGTTATAAAAATTGATAATCAATATTTATTTACAATTGAGCAAAAAATAAAAAATAATTCAGAAAAAATTTACAATTTTTACCCTTATGCTCAAATTATTAGAACAAAAATTCCTGAAATTATAGATTTTTTTATTTTACATGAGGGACCTTTGGGGGTTCTTGATGATCAACTGGTTGAAAAAGACTACAAAGACATCATAGATAAAAAGTATTCAAAAAATGCAGATAATGGATTTTTAGGAATAACCGATAAATATTGGTTAACAAGTATAATCCCTCAAAAAAATAAAAAATTTAGAGCGGATTTTGAGTATAACGAAAAATTTAAAGTTAATTATATTGAAACAGACTCTTATGAATCTGAGCCTAAAACCCAGATTAGCAATCTTGTAAATGTGGTTGTCGCAGCGAAGGAAGTAAGCGTTATTGATGGTTATAACGAAAGTTTAGGTCTTGAAAAATTTGACTTAGTCATAGATTGGGGTTGGTTTTATTGGATAGTAAAACCCTTATTTTTTTTAAATGATTATTTTTTTAAACTTGCAGGTAATTATGGAATAGCAATAATATTAATAACAGTCTGTTTAAGATTAGTTTTTTTTCCTTTAAATAATTATGCGTTTAAATCTATGTCTAAAATGAAAGTTCTACAACCAGAAATGGCTAGGCTTAAAGAGATTCATAAAGATGATAAAATGAAGCTACAGCAAGCAATGATGCAACTTTATAAAAAAGAAGGTGTAAATCCAGTAAGTGGTTGTTTGCCTATTTTAATTTCTATACCTTTTTTCTTTGCAATTTATAAAATGTTATTTGTAACGATTGAAATGAGACATCAACCTTTTTTTGGTTGGATAAAAGATCTTTCTGAAAAGGACCCAACATCAATTTTCAATTTATTTGGTTTAATACCTTGGGATCCACCTTCATTCATGATTATTGGAGCGCTTCCTGTTATGATGGGTTTTACAATGTGGCTACAACAGCAACTAAATCCAGCGCCACAAGACGAGATACAAAAAAAGATTTTTATGTTCTTTCCGCTATTTTTAACAATTATTTTAGCACCTTTTCCATCAGGGCTTGTACTATATTGGACAGCAAATAACGTTCTGACTATGGCGCAACAGTATGTAATTATGAAAAGAACCACAGTTAAAACTGTTTCATAAATGGAATTGGAAAAAATTTTACCTAAAGACGGTCCCCCTATTGATGAAGTTTATAAATATGTTGAAAAATATAAAGATGAACTAATTGTAATTAAATATGGTGGGAACGTATTAATTGACAGAGAGATTTTTAATAACTTTATAATTGACTTAAAGATATTAAACAAATTAGGGCTATCAATTATTGTAGTGCATGGTGGGGGTCCAAGAATAAAAAGAGAATTAGAAAAATCTAACATAAAGTCGAAGTTCATAAGGGGTTTAAGAGTAACTGACGAAAAAATTATAGATATTGTAGAAAATGTCCTAATAGATTTTAATAATGACATAGTTAAATCTCTAGAGAAAAAAGGCTCAAAAGCCGTATCAATTAATACAAAAAATAATAGCGTTATAAGTGTCGAGCCTGAGTCAAGTGAATTAGGTTTTGTTGGTGTGCCAAAAAAAATTAATATTAATGTTATAAGTAAAATATTAAATGATAATTTTATTCCAATAATTTCTCCTTTAGGATTAGGAGAAAACAAACAAACTTATAACATAAATGGTGATACGGCCGCAGGTGCTATAGCAAAATCTCTTAAATCGAGAAGATTGCTTTTAATGACTAATGTTGAAGGTGTTTTAGATAAAAATAATCAGCTAATACAAGAAATCTCATCATCTAAAATTTTAGAGATGATTAAAGATGAGACAATAACCGAAGGGATGATACCTAAAATCAATACTTGTTTAGATGCTGTTAAAAATGGGGTAACTGCTGTTGCAATAATTGATGGTAGAAAAAAACACTCAATTTTATTTGAAATTTTTTCAGATAAAGGATCGGGAACTTTAATTAGAAAATGAAAAATTTAAAAAAAATGAAATACCTATTGTTAGACCTTGATGGAGTATGTTATGGAAAACATAATAATTATTCCTTAGAAAAAGTATTTGGTCAAGTATCAAATCGAATGACACAATTTATCTCTGAAAAATTAAAAATAAATCCTGATAAGGCTAAAAAATTGCAAACTGATTATTTTTACAAATATAATACGAGTTTAAATGGACTAATGATACATCATGATATACCACCACAAGAATTTTTAAAATATGTGCACACAATAGATCTTTCTTTTATGAAAGAAGATAAGATTATGAGAAATGAACTAATAAACTTAGATATGAAAAAGTTTATTTTCACTAATGGAAGCGCTGAGCATGCAGAAAATATATTAACGCACCTAGGGGTTTACGATCTTTTTGGAAGAGATAAAGTGTTTGATATTCAAGATGCAGGATATGTGCCAAAACCTGAAGCAAAAACTTTTGATCTAATGCTAAAAAAATTTAATATAAATCCAGAGGAAACTATTTATATTGAAGATATTGCTAAAAATTTAAGTATTGGTCACGAGAGAGGATGTTTTACAGTTTGGCTTATTAATGATGAACATTTTGGTAAGATAGATTCAAATAAAGATTATATTTCTCATAAAATTGAAAATCTATCTTTATTTCTTAATGAAATAAGGTTATTAAAAAACTAGTAAATTATGTCTTTAGAAAAAATTATAAATATTGCTTGGGAAAATAAAGATCAAGTAAATCAGAACTCAGATCAAGCTTTGAAAGATGCAATTAACAAAGTTATTAGTGATTTAGATAGTGGCAAATCTCGTGTTGCTGAAAAAATTAATGGTGAATGGAAAACTCATCAATATCTAAAAAAAGCAATTATGTTAAGTTTCAGAATTTACCCTATGGAGAATTTAAGCGGTCCATATAGCAGTTGGTATGACAAAGCACATTTATTAAAAGGTAAAACTGCGGGCTGGACTAAAGAGCAACATGAAGCTGCAGGATTTAGAATGACGCCCAATAGTCCTGTACGTCCTGGATCATTTATAGGAAAGAATGCTGTTCTTATGCCGTGCTATGTAAATATCGGTGCATACATCGGTGATGGAACGATGATGGATACTTTTAGCCGAGCTGGTAGCTGTTGTCAGATTGGAGAAAATTGTCATATTTCAGCTGGATCAGGGATTGGCGGAGTTCTAGAACCTGCTCAAGCACTTCCGACTATAATCGAGGATAATGTTTTTGTTGGAGCAATGTCTGAAGTCGTGGAAGGAGTTATTGTGGAAAAGGGTAGTGTTCTTTCGATGGGTTGCTACATAGGACAAAGTACAAAAATTATTAATAGATCAAGCGGTGAGATAGCTAAGGGTCGTATACCGCCTTATTCTGTTGTAGTTCCTGGAACATATAAAGATCTATATGCTGTGCATATCATTAAGACTGTAGATGAAAAAACAAGATCGAAGACTTCAATTAATGATCTTTTAAGAGAATAATTATGCAAAAAATAAATGAATTAGAATTAGCTAAAAAGCTAATTAAATTTCCATCGATAACACCAGTAGATGCTGGGATAATTAAGTTTTTAGAGAAGAAATTAAAAAACATGGGTTTCAAAAGTAGAATTTTAGAGTTTAAAGAAAAAAATTTTAAACCTGTAAAGAATTTGTACGCAAGATTAGGAAGTAAAGGTCCTAATTTCTGTTTTGCTGGACACTTAGATGTAGTACCTCCTGGAAATATGAAAGACTGGACAGTAAATCCTTTTAGACCGTCTATAAAAAAAGGTCACTTGATTGGTAGGGGTGCAAACGATATGAAAGGTTCAATTGCAGCCTTTGTTTCAGCTGTAAGTATTTTTTTAAAAAATAATAAAAATTTTAAAGGATCTATAAGTTTTTTAATTACTGGAGATGAAGAAGGAGATGCGATCAATGGAACAAAAAAAGTTGTTGATTATTTAAAAAAGAAAGAAGAAAAAATTAATTTTTGTTTAGTTGGAGAACCAACAAATCCAAATAAACTAGGTGAGATGATTAAGATTGGTCGAAGAGGTAGTTTAACTGGAAAGCTAATTGTTAATGGTATTCAAGGACATGTTGCATACCCTAATCAAGCTAATAATCCATCAACTTTAATCGTAGAAATTTTAAAAAGATTAAAAGATATTAGATTTGACAAAGGTACTAAAAATTTTCAACCAACTAACCTGGAAGTAACTAGGATAAATATAAATAACAATGTAGACAATGTTATCCCAGGGAGTGCGGAAGCGACCTTTAATATTCGTTTTAATAACAAACATTCGTCTAATTCTTTAAAGAAAAAACTAAATAATATTTTTACAAAAATATGCAGAAAGAAAAATGGTAAATATAAGATTGATTATAAGGTATCTGGAGAGGCATTTTTGTGTAGACCAAACAATTTTATTTACAAAGTTCAAAGTATAATAAAAAAAAATACTAAAATTAAACCAAAGTTATCAACATCAGGTGGTACGTCCGATGCAAGATTTATAAGAAAAATATCTCCCTGTCTTGAATTTGGATTAGTTGGCAAAACTATGCATAAAATAGATGAAGCAGTATCTTTAAAAGATTTAAAAAATTTAACAAAAATTTATTCAGAAATATTAGAAGAATATTTTAAGTGAATACTGCAATTGTAACATCTAACACTTCAAAAGATCACATTACTGGAGATGGACATCCAGAACAGCCAAAAAGAGTTGAGTCAATTATAAATAAATTAAAAAAAAGAGATAACCTCACATGGATTAAGTCAGAAAAATTTGACTTAAAAATATTAAAGAAAGTTCATGGATCTGATTATGTTGACAATATAGAAAATTCATTTCCCTCAAATGGTTTAAAGTTTTTAGATGGTGACACAGTTATCTCTCCTGGAAGTAAAAAAGCAACATATGATGCTGTAGGATCTATAATTAAGGCAATAGATGGTGTAGAAACTAAAAAATTCAACAATGTATTTTGTGCCGTGAGACCGCCAGGGCACCATTGTGAGAAAAATAAAGCCATGGGTTTTTGTATTTTTAACAATGCGGCTATAGGAGCTCAATATTTAATAGAGAAATATAATTACAAAAAAATAGCTATCGTAGATTTTGATGTACATCATGGTAATGGTACACAAAATATTTTTTACGAAAATAAAAAAGTTTTATATATTTCAACTCATCAATACCCTTTTTTTCCAGGCACTGGGTCTGATAATGAGAAAGGAAAATTTAATAACATATTTAATATACCTTTGCCAGCAGGCACATCCTCTAATGATTATTTTGATGCTTACAATCATGTTTTAAAGAAGTTAAATCAATTTCGACCAGAGTTTTTAATTTTTTCTGCTGGTTTTGATGCGCATCAAGACGATCCACTTGCTCAATTTAAATTAATATCAAAAGATTTTTACGAAATTACAAGAAGGACTCTAATTGCAACAAATAAATACACTAATAAAAAAGTAGTTTCGATATTAGAGGGCGGTTATGATTTAAATGCTCTTGCAGAAAGTGCAGATGAGCATGTTAAAGCATTGCAGCAAAATAAATAAAAATTACATATTGAAAATTCAAAAATAATTACCATATACATTTCGATGTTGCCTAATGGGACATCAAAACAAACTTGCTAACAAAGGAGAAAAAATGACAAGTAGGGATATATCAATCTTTAACTCGTTAAGACCGTTTTCTGTAGGTTTTGATGATATGTTTGATCAATTTGAAAACATGTTAGGAAATGGAAGTTTGACAACTCATTCAAATTATCCACCCTATAACATTAGAAAAACTGGAAAAGACAAATACTCAATCGAAGTAGCCATTGCAGGATTTAATAAAAAAGATGTTGAGGTTGAATACGAAGACAATCTTTTGACTGTTAGAACTAAGCAGATTGAAAAATCTAGTAATAATGCTGATAATAGCGAGATTATTCATAAAGGGATATCTCAAAGGCAATTTACTAAATCATTCAAAATAGCAGAAGATTTGAAAGTTGGAGAAGCTGATTTAACAGATGGTCTTTTGACTATTGAATGTGAAAGAATAGTTCCAGAATTTAAGAAAAAAAAACTTATACAAATAAGATAATCTCAACCTTACTTGTGGGGCGAAGCCCCGCAAGTTAAAAACATCCCTTTGAAGAGTATCCTATTACGAAATCACTTTCGTCAATTTCAAAACTTCTTTTACATTTGATACCGTATTTTTTTGAAACATATATTATCATGCCCGGTCCTTCGGGCTCTCCGTCATTTGGTGCAATTAAGTCAGGATTTCCAAATTCAGCTATTAACAAATCTTTTTTTTTGTTTAAAAATTTTTTTAAATACTCGTCTTCTTTTTGGATTACTTGATCGGCTTTATTTTGAACAGTTTTGCAACTGGATAAAAAGATAAATAAAGGTATCAAGCACAAACAAATTATTTTTTTCATGAATTTGAATACTAACATAGCAAATAATATTAAAAATAAACTTATAGTTGAATATTGTGAATAAAGAATATTTAATTAAGGAATTATTTAATTAATCTGGTATTTTTTATTTTTAGGAGGATTTATGCTAGACAAATATTTTGAATATAAGAAGTACAAAACAAATTTTAAAACTGAAGTTATTGCTGGAATAACTACTTTTCTAACAATGGCCTACATAATGTTTTTAAACCCTTTCATTTTATCAGGGGAATTTGCAGGGCCAGAGAAAGGTTTTTTTGATTTTGGTGCTGTTTTTACGGCAACAATTTTAGCTACTGCTCTCGCATGTTTCATAATGGCTTTTTATGGAAAAACTTGGCCAATAGGTCTAGCTCCTGGAATGGGCATAAATGCTTTTGTCGCCTTTGGAGTGGTCGCTGGTATGGGTTATACCCCGCAAGCTGCTTTAGGGGCAGTTTTAGTAGCTGGAATTCTTTTTTTAATCATATCATTAACACCTTTAAGAGCATGGTTGATCAATTCAATTCCTAAAAGTTTAAAATTAGGTATTGGAGCAGGTATAGGATTATTTTTAGCTATAATAGGACTTGAAATTATGGGAGTAGTTGGAGACCATCCTGTTACTTTAGTAACACTAGGAGATATAAAAAATCCTCTAGTTCTTTTAGGCTGCTTAGCTTTTGTTGCAATGGTAGTACTTGAAAAACTAAAAGTTAAGGGAAATATTATAATTGGAATAATTGCTTTTAGTATAATTGCTTGGGTCACTGGTTTAGCAAAGTTTAATGGGATTGTAAGTTCACCTCCTCCTATGACATATTTATTTGACTTTGATTTAAAAGCAGCATTATCAGCAAGTATGTCTACTGTGGTATTCACATTATTGTTTATTGATTTTTTTGATACAGCAGGAACGCTAACTTCTGTAGCGAATGTAGCTGGAAAAGTAGATAGTAAAGGAAGGGTAACTGATATTAATAAAGCTATGATGTCAGACAGTGTTGCAACCGTCGCAGGCGCGATGATGGGCACGACAACTGTTACAAGTTATGTTGAGTCTGGAGCTGGTGTAAAAGCTGGTGGAAGAACAGGCATGACATCTTTGGTAATTGGTATTCTGTTTTTATCATGTTTATTCTTTTCTCCGTTGGCAACAAGTTTACCTAAAGAAATTGACGGAGCTGCACTTTTATATGTGGCGGTTCTATTTGTAAGAAACATTACTGATATTGAATGGAACGATATAGCAGAATCTGCTCCATCAATAGTAGCAATGATAACTATGCCACTAACATATAGCATTAGCAATGGAATTGCTCTTGCGTTTATATCTTACGCCTTAATTAAAATATTTACTGGAAAAATTTCTACGACTTCTCCTGCTATTTGGCTGATAGCGGTTTTAAGTGTAATAAGTTTTCTAGTGGCTTAAAATCTAAAAGAGGCTAGATTTGAGCTAGCCTCTTTACTTCAATTGTCTCTTTAAATCTTCTATTGAAACTAGTTCTCTTAGTTCATATGGAAATACAATCCACGGATTATCCTGCAAATTGTGAACTATATAATCTGACTTAAATTTGGATTTTTCTTTTTTATAAAGCACTGCTGATTTAAAATTAATTTTTTTATCTTTAAAATCTTTATAATTTTTAAGCCATTTTACAGTTTTTTCTAAAGTAACACCTGTGTCTATAAGATCATCAGTAACTAATATATTTTCTCCATAATTTCTTGAAGTTGTTGATAAGTCCCTAGCAAAAGTTAATTCATTTTGTTTGTCAGCAATTTGATTATTTTTTTTTGCCGAATAACTCTCAACACCTAAATATCCACACTTAACATTAAAAATTCTGCTTAAAATATCTCCTACTCTAAGACCCCCTCTCGCAATGCATATAATAAAGCTAGGATTATATCCACTATCACTAATTTGGATTGCAAGATTATCTATAGATTTATTGTAAGTATCCCAATCAATAATAAGTTTTTTTGACATTTAAATAATTTAATTATCAATTTTACCTTATACGCAAAAAATTTACTACACGAGAAATTTTCAAAATTAACGACTTTTTCTAATACTGTATTGGCTCATCATCTATTGATCTCCATAAATACCAAGTAGCTACCGTGCAGTAAGGTGTAAATTTTTTATTTAGTTTTTTCACAAAATTTATTGGAGGATGATATTTTTTTTTATAGTTATTTGAAATTGCTCTTAGTAGACCGATATCTTGGATTGGCCAAATGTTTGATCTATTTAGATTAAAAATTAGTATCATTTCAGCAGACCACCTTCCAATTTGTCGTAAATCTGAAAGGTATTGAATAGCTTCCTCATCGCTCATATATTTAATTTTTTTTGTATCAAAAGTTTTATTTTTAAATTTTTTTGCAAGTTCTTGAATGCCTTTTATCTTTTGTCTGCTCAATCCACACTTTTTAAGTTTTAATTTATTTAGATCGGTAACACTTCCAGGTTTTATTTTGCCTTTGCATGCTTTTAAAAATTTTTTAAAAACTGAGTTAGCAGCTGCAACACTTATTTGTTGACCAATTATACTTTTACATAAAGAATAGAATAAATCCTTTCGAGAGGTTAAAGTTTTATCTTGATATTTAAGAATCAAACCTTTCATTATCTTATCTTTGCTCGATAAAACTTTTTTTGCTTTATTCCAATAATGTGGTTTTTTACTCATGTCTTTGCATCGGTGGTATTTTTTTAATTATTAACTCACGTCTAAAAATTATTATTGAGGACAATATTACCAACAAACCTCCAAATAACGATTTTAAAGATGGGACTTCACCCCAAATTAAATAACCAAAGAAAATCGCAAAAACCAATCCCAAATATTTAAGCGGAGTAACTAAAGATACCTCAGAAAATTTATATGATTGGCTTAACCAAAGATTTGCAACACCTCCAAAAAATCCAACTAATGATAAGACAAAAAAATCAAAAAAAGTGGGTATTTTCCATCCATAGGGCAAAGAGCATAAACCAGCAATAGTAATTGCAATTGAAAAATTTAGTGAAATTAACCAAACTGGTTCTGTTGAAGAAAGTTTTCTTATTGCGATAGCAACATACGATAGACCAATACAAAATATTATCGGAAAAATATAATAAATATTTAAACTTTCAAAACCTGGTTCTGTAATAATTAGAATTCCCAAAAATCCAATAACTACAGCTAACCACCTATAAATCCCAACTTTCTCACTTAGTAAAAATATAGAAAAAATAGTTGTAAATATTGGTGCAGCAAATGATATACTAACAACTGTAGCTAAAGGTAAATTTCTTAAAGCAATAAAAATTGCCACCATAGCTATAAGGCCTACTAAACACCTTAAAAAATGTAAAATGGGTCTTTTGGTCTGATAAAAATTTTTTATTCTATTTTTAGGAATTATGAAAAAATAAAAAACTATCCCAAAAAAACCTCTAAAAAAAACAACTTGTCCAAGTGGGTAATCCGTAGTCCATTTAATTATTAAATCCATTAGTGAGAATGCACATACAGATAGGAACATGTACAAAAAACCTAATTGATTTTTACTGAGCATATGATTTACTCAACGTACTTTTAGATACTTTAATTTAATAATCAATGGAAATAGCAATCTTAGGCTTGGGATGTTTTTGGGGACCAGAAAGAAAATTTGGCGAATTAGAAGGTGTATCCAGCACTGAGGTTGGATATTGTGGTGGCGAAAACAAAGATACAACTTATCAAGAAGTTTGCACTGGATCAACAGGACATGCCGAAGTTGTAAAAATAGAGTTTGATGAAAAAATTATATCATACGAGGAAATATTAAATCTATTTTTTGATTTTCATGATCCCACAACTCTTAATCAACAAGGTCCAGATATAGGAACTCAGTATAGAAGCGAAATTTTTTATTTAGACGAAGTCCAAAAAAAAGTTGCTAAGAAAGTATTAGGAGAAAAAAATTTAGATTTCAAAGGTAAGATTGTTACAAAAATAAGCAAGAACTTAAATTACTGCAAGGCTGAAGAATATCATCAAAAATATCTTATTAAAAATTTATGAGCTTAATCTCAACTAATTTAGCAGAAAAAAATTTGACAGATTTTAAAATAATTGATGCCTCGTGGCATTTACCATCTGAAAGCAGGGACCCTTATTTAGAATATGAACAAGATCATATTCCTAACTCTGTTTTTTTTGATTTAGATGACACATCAGAAAAAGATACTGATCTTCCACATATGTTGCCCTCTGAAGAAAAATGGAGTGAAAGCATTTCAAGATTAGGTATTTCCAATAACGACAAAATTCTTATCTATGATAATTCAAAATTATATTCGGCTTGCAGGTGCTGGTTTTCTTTATTGTACTTTGGGCATGACATTGAAAAATTATATATTTTAAATGGTGGACTAAAGAAATGGAAACAGGAGAATAAAACAACAACTAACGGGAAAACTAATATTGCAAGGTCTAATTACAAAGCACAAAAAAAAAGTAGTTATGTTTTTAAAATGCGTCAAATAAATGAAAACATAAAATCAAATAATTTTGTAGTGGTTGATGCGCGAAGCCTTAAAAGATTTAATGGAGATATAGATGAACCTAGAAAAGGATTAAGAAAAGGGAATATAAAAAATTCTATATGTTTGCCCTATGGAGAGTGCATAAACCAAACTACAAATGAATTTAAAACTAATCATGAACTGAAATTAATTTTTGAAAAAATAATGAAAATAAAAAATAATAATAAATTTGTTTTTACGTGTGGATCAGGTGTCACTGCTTCGGTGTTAGCATATGCTTATAGAATAATAAATAATCAATACGAACCAATTATTTATGATGGATCTTGGAGTGAATATGGTAAGTATTCACCATGATAAAATCAAAAAAAATTCAATTTTTTTTAGTAGTTTTAATAATTATAATTATTTTAGTAATAGTAGGTAGGCATTTTGTTACTAAACATTTTGTAAAAAAATTTTCAAAAATGCCACCACCTGGTGTCATAGTTAATATAGTAAATAAGTCTACTTTTTACGAAAGTATAGAGACTTTCGGAACTGCTCTATCTCTAAAAAATAAAAATTATAGAATTAAAAAAGACGAAATATTAAATGAAAATATTATTATTGGTAAAATTGTTGAAAAAGGAGATTTAATTTTTGAAACTTCGGATCAAAAAATTATTGCACCATTCAAAGGAATTCTAGGAAAAAGAGAAATAGCACAAGGAGTTTTAGGAACAGAATCATTTATCTTAACTTTAGACGATACCTCATCAATAGTATTGAACATAAAAGTTCCTGAGATATACTTAAATATATTAAAGCCGGGATTACCAGCGGAAGTAAAATCGGACTCATTTGAAAAGAAATTTTATGGTACTATAGACTCAGTAAGCTCTAGAGTAGACCCAAGCACTAGATCTGTTCTTGCCAACATAATAGTTAAGAACAAAAAATTAGAATTAATACCCGGTATGCTTTTAGATATTAAGATTATTTATGATAAAAAAGAGCAACTCGGTATTCCCGAAAATTCACTCTTAGTTCAAGGTTCTACTGCTTTTGTCTATAAAGTTCTTGAAGATAACACAGTTGAAAAAGTTGAGGTTAAAATTGGAAAGAGAAACTTTGGAAAAGTATCAATAATTGATGGTTTATATTTAGGTGACAAAATAGTTGCTGAGGGAATATCAAAAGTTAGAGACAAAATTAAGATAAAAATTTTAAATTGAAATGTTTCTTACTGATTTATCAATAAAAAGACCTGTTATTGCCTCAGTAATGAGTTTAGTATTAGTGATATTTGGTAGTTTAGTTTTTTTTGAGATCCCAACTAATGAAATCCCAGATATTGATAGACCAGTGGTATCTATTCAAACAGACTATAAAGGAGCATCCGCAAACGTTGTAGATAAACAAATTACTCAAAAAATTGAGGACTTTGTTGGAGGTACAGCTGGATTAGTTTCGATAGAATCTATGAGTGAAGACGAAAGATCAAGAATTGATCTTACATTTAAAGACAATCTAGATATTGATGATGTGGCAAACGATGTAAGGAGTTCGATTGCTAGAGTATTAGATAATTTACCTACTGAGTCAGATGCACCAGAAATATTTAAACAATCGGCTGGTTTTAGAACAACTATGTGGTTAAGTTTTAGTTCTGATTTTATGTCCGATCTCGAGTTAACTGATTATGCAGACAGATATTTAACTGACTATTTTTCAATAGTAGAAGGTGTAGGAAGAGTAAGGTTAGGTGGAGAAAGAGAACTTTCACTTAGAGTGTGGCTTGATCCACTATCATTGGCAGCTAGAGATCTTACAACTCAAGATATTGAAAATGTTCTTAGACAAGAAAATGTAGAGTTTCCTGCCGGTAAAATTGAATCAAAAGATATTGATTTAACTATCAAACTTGAAAATGCATACGAAACGTTAGATGCTTTTAAAAAATTACCATTAAAAAAATCTATTGATGGATCTATAACTAAGCTTGAGGATGTGGCAAGAATAGAATTTGGGCCTGTATCAACAAGAACACTGTTTAAAGGGAATGGTAAGCAAGTTGTGGGTGTTGGAATTTATCAAAACTCAGATGCAAACACTATTTCTGTTGCTAAAAGAATAAAGAAAAAAATTAAACAAATTGAGCCTAGCCTGCCAGATGGAACAAAATTAGAGGTGTCTTTTGATAGGAGCAATTATGTTTCAAGTGCGATTAAAGAAGTATATAAGACACTTTTTGTGGCTTTAATACTTGTGTCTTTTATTATTTACTCTTTTTTAGGAAATTTTAGATCTTTAATAGTGCCTCTAGTTGCTTTACCTGTTTCACTAATATCTACTTTTTTAGCAATATATTTTTTCGATTTTTCAATAAATCTCTTTACATTAATGGCTTTAGTGCTTGCAATTGGAATTGTCGTTGATGATGCAATAGTAATGTTAGAAAATATTGTAAGAAGAATTGAAATTGGAGAAAGCCCGTTAGTGGCTGCTTACAAAGGCTCAAAGCAAGTTTCATTTGCTATAATTGCAACTACTTTGGTTCTGGTGGCTGTTTTTATTCCTTTAATTTTTGTTAAGGGATTATCAAGTGTTCTTTATATGGAAACTGCTGTTACTTTAAGTTTTGCAGTCATAATTTCTAGTTTTGTGGCTTTGTCTTTAAGTCCAATGCTAGCAAGCAAGGTTCTTGGTAATAACGATAAAAAAAATAAATTAACATATAATTTTGAGAGGAAATTAAATGATTTTAGAACCTTTTATAAAAATTCACTATCCTACTGGATTGATAAAAAAAAGATTATTATAATTTTTTTGTTATCTGTTTTAATATTGACCGTAATTGCATTTCTTTATGCTCCCAAACAATTAATACCAAAAGAAGATAGAGGTGCTTTTTTTGTAATTGTAAAAGCACCACAAAGTTCTGGTTTTGATTTTACATCGGATAAAGCCCAAGAAATTGAAGGTTTTCTTTTACCGAAAATTGGCAAAGGCGAATACCGAAGAGTAATATTAAGAGTTCCAGGGTTTGGAAAAAGTAGTAAACAAGTAAACTCTGCATTCATTATTGCTTTGTTAGAGAGTTGGGAAAAGAGAGACAGAAGTGGACAAAAAATTATGATGGAGTCGTTTAGGGAAATTTCTAAAGTACCTGGAGTTTTAGCATTCCCAATAATGCCACAAGGTATTAGAACCGGTGGAGTTGAAAAACCAATTCAATTTGTAATACAAGGTAATACTTATGAAGAGTTGATTAGGTGGAAGGAAATAATTAAGACTGAAGCAAGAAAAAATAAAAATCTTGCCAATATTGAAGATGATTTTGAACTTAATAAACCAATTTTAAATGTAAAAATAGACCAAAAAAAAACCTCAGATTTGGGCATTTCTACAGTAGAGATTGGTAAAACAATTGAAACAATCTTTGGTTCAAAAAATGTTACAAACTTTACCAAAGATGGAAAAGAATATTCTATAATATTGCAGGGCGATATAAGTAGTAGAAAAGAGCCTTCAAGTTTAAATAAAGTTTATGTCAGATCTAAAAATAATAATAAGCTTATTTCACTATCTAATCTTGTTACAATAGATGAGGAAGGCACAGCGCCTTTTTTATCAAGATATAATAGGCAAAAAGCTGTAACCATATCTGCAAATATTGTAGGTGATTACTCGTTAGTATCTGCTCTTAATTTTTTAGAGGATGTAGTAAAAGAAAATACACCAGAGGCTAGAGTTGAATTCAAGGGTGAAAGTGAACAAATAAAAGAAATCAGTTATCAAATATACTTGATTTTTGTTTTAGCATTAATAACAGCTTATTTAGTTATGGCCGCACAGTTTGAAAGTTTCAAGCATCCATTAACTATTATGTTAACAGTACCACTTGCAATTTTGGGAGGGTTAGTTGGGTTATTATTAGTTGGGAGCTCAATAAATGTTTATAGTCAAATAGCATTAATTATTCTAATTGGGTTAGCTACAAAAAATGGAATATTAATTGTTGAATTTGCAAACCAATTAAGAACTGAAGGAAAAAACATAAAAACTGCAGTTATGGAGTCGGCGAGCATTAGGCTCAGACCAATATTAATGACATCTACCTCTACTATTTTTGGAGTTCTACCATTAATAATTAGTAGCGGCCCTGGTGAAGCAAGTCGGCTGTCTGTTGGAATAACAATATTCGCAGGCATGTTTTTTTCGACATTTTTTACCTTATATGTGATACCAGTAATTTATTTGATAATTGGAAAAAATACAAAAAGTATCAATTATATTGAAAAAAAATTGAGGAAAGAGTTAAATTAATAAATTATAAATTTTTTTCGACTTAATTTTTTTTTACAGTTGATTAATTGTTTTTTATAGATTTCAGAATAACCTTTAACTTTTTTTGCTAAATTAATAACTTTTTTATTTCTTTTATAGTGTTTATAATTACCCCATCCTTCATGGTAAGCAATGTATTGTTTAAAAGAATCCTCTTTTGAAATTTTTAATATTTTTGAAGACTTGCTTGTATACCATCCAATAAAATCTACACTATCTTTAAACCTGTTTCTAATTGCCAATGGATTGTTTGTCTCTTTTTTATATTGTTTCCATGTACCCTTGACTGCTTGAGAGTATCCAAAAGAAGATGAGGGTCTTTTGTAGGGAATAATTTTAAAAATCTTATTTCTTTCAGGTTTAGCAAGCCAATCGAAATCAGACTCCATCTTAATTATTGCCAATTGAACATAAATTGGTGTGCCCCATTTTTGCTCTGTTTTTTTTGAGTGTTTGTACCATAGATACCTTTCAGAAAATATTGAACAGCCATCAGATGTATTTTTTGGTATTGATGAGCAACTCATTAAAAAAAAGAAAAAAATTATCCAAGTTTTTTTAATAAGAATCACGATAGAATTATAATTTATTTATTTTTTTTTCTCCATTCCCATGGTTTATCAAATTGACCTTTCCATAATCCTAATTTTTCTCTTTTGGCATGAATTTCCAAACTTATATATTTTTTTGAGTATTTTGAGTAATTTACAGCCAATCCATTTTTAACCATCCACTTGTTTAGATCTATTTCTTGTTTATAACAAATCGCAATTAATCTTTTATATCGATCGTACTTTTCACCTTTGCATTTTATTTTATTTTTGGAAATAATTTTTTTTAATTTTTCTTTTGCTAATAATCCACATTTATATTTTTTATTTAAAGTGACGAAATTAAATTGTATCCAAGGTTTTTTGCAATGTTGGGCTAGCTCAGGTGCATCTATACCAAATAAACGGATTTTTTTTTTATTTATGACTATTGTGTCTCCGTCAATTACTTTTGCAATTCCCTCAACTTCTAATGAATGAATAGGCTTTGAAATTAAAAAAAAAAAAATAATTAAACTATAAAAAATCTTTTTTTGCAACTTGAAATAGTTCATCTAATTTTTCTCTAACATTGTTTTCTGAAATATTTTTATCCTTCAAATCCTGGTGTAATTTTTTAATTATATCTTCATCTCCTGGTTCACTAAAATCGGATTTGATTACGTCTAGTATATATTGTTCCTTATCTCCATCTTTTTTTCCTAAAATTTCTGCAGCCCATTCACCTAAATATTTATTTCTTTTAGAATTTACCTTAAATTTAAGCTCTTCATCATGAGCAAATTTGTTCTCAAAATTTTTTTTTCTATCTTCGAATGAACTCATAAAATTTTATTAAAATATAAGAAATTATAACACCAGCTATGTTACCAATCAAATCTTCATATTGAAAACTTCTGTTTGGTATCACAAGGTGAGTTAGCTCTAGAATTATTGAAATCAAAAGTAAATATAAAAAGATGTAATCAAGTTTTTTTAAATTATTTGAATAACTTAAAATAGCAATAAATGATAAAATTAAAAAGGTGTAAAAATGATTAGATGATAAAGAAAAAAAATCTTCTGTTAATCTAGGTTGTAATTTTAAATTTCCATATAGTATCAATCCGAGAATACTTCCAGGATACAAATATAGAATTATTAGTGTAAAATTAGAAATTTTAAAAAATAAGTCCAAATATTTTTTATTTATTTGCATTATTAATATTTATTTAATTGTAATTTTAAGTTATCAAATATGTATAAATGGTGCACCTTGTATTAATAAGACATGGACAGAGTGAATGGAATAGTCAAAATAAGTTTACTGGATGGGTTGATATAGATTTATCCGATCAAGGTAAAAAAGAAGCTAATACCGCTGGTGAACTCATTATTAATGAAAATCTCAAATTTGATTATTATTTTTCTTCATTTCAGAAAAGAGCTATCAATACATTAAAATTAATTCAAAAAACTATGGGAATTGAAAATATAAATTTTGAAGAAGCCTGGCAGCTGAATGAGAGACATTATGGAGCTTTAACTGGTTTAAATAAAGAGGAAATGAAAAAAAAACTAGGAGAAAAAAAAATACATGAATTCAGAAGATCATGGAGTTTAAAGCCTGAAAATTTAGATAAAAATAGTTCATATCATCCATTAAATATTGAAAAATACAAAAATATTCCAAAAGAAAATATCCCAAATTCTGAGTCTTTAGAGGACACATATAATCGTGTTATCCCTTATTTTAAAAGTAAAATATTAATACTTCTAAAATCGAAGAAAAATATATTGGTTACTGCACATGGAAATTCTATTAGAGCTTTATGTAAGTATTTGCTTAAAATAAGCAATGAAGATATTTCAAATTTAGAAATACCTACTGGTAACCCCTTAGTTATAGATTTTGATATAAGTTTAAAAGTAATTAAAGCAAGATATCTTGATGAGGCAAGAGCTAAAAAATTATTATTTACGAGTTAATTTTTTATAGATTTTAATATCTGTTATATGTTTAAATTTAGTTTTGCTTTCATAGCCGTATAAACTTTTATGCATTAGTAACTTGTCCCAGATCAAAGAAATTGGGAAAATTTTTTTTTTTAGATTGCTAAAGAGATTTCTGTTAATTATTTGACAGCCCGTAAATATATATTCTTTTCCAGAATTATATGTAAGAATATTTTTTTTCATTGAAAAGTCACCATTTAGTCTTTGATCAAAACTTTTATTTTTTTTAACTACAAGAAGCATATTTAAAGCTTTTTTAGAAAAATATAAATTTTTCATTTTAATTATTTCAGTTAAATGCTTTTTACTCCAAATTGTGTCAGGGTTTAAAATTATATAATCTTTATCCTTCGAAGATTTTACAATATTTAAGATGCCACCTCCTGTATTAAGAATCTTTCTTTTTTCCTCAAAAACTTTAATTTTTTTTGAAAACTTATTTTCTAAAACAAATTGTTTTATCTGTTGTCTCAAATGATGAGAATTTAATAGAATTTTGTTTACGTTTAATTCAATTAATAACTCTATTGTATTTTCTAAAAGTGATTTATTCCCTATTTTTAAAAGAGGTTTTGGAACTTTATTGGTAAGTGGCCTTAATCTTTTACCAAAACCAGCACACATGATTATAGCTGTATTTAATTTTCTCATCTTTTTATTTTTTTTTGTTTATACACGAAATTAATTCATCAAAAATGATATTATCATTTGTCCTAAGATTAATCAGTTTCCATGCATAAGGTATTAATTTTAAGTAATTCTTTTTCTTATCTCTTTTTGCAAGTCTTGTGAAAATTCCTAAAATTTTTAAATTTCTTAAAACAGAAAGTATTAAAAAATCATTTTGGAAAGATTTTTTATCTATCTTTTTGTTCTTTTGTAAAAAATATGAATAAACCTTTTTTTTTAATAAATAAGATGATTTGTGCCTTACATCATCTATTAATGATGCCAAATCATATGCTGGATTACCAATGACAGCATCTTGGCTATCAATTAAATATATTTTATTGTTTTTATACATCATATTAGATACATGAAAATCCCTGTGGACAAACATATTATTAGATAATTTTATTTTACTTATTAAATTTTTTATAGCTTTTCTAATTATTTTTCTTTTGTTAGGTGTAGTTAATTTTTTATCATAATATGGTGCATACCATCTATTAAATAAATCTGCCTCTTCATATAAATCTTTGTAATTGTACTTTTTCATAGAGTAATATTTTCCATTAAAATCTTTGACTTTTGTATTTTTTATTTTTGTAAACTTTATTAATATATCAATAATTTTTTTGTAAAAATCATATTGGTTTTTATTATTCAAAATATTCTTTATACTTATTTTTCCTAAATCAGTAATCTCTATTGAGTTCTTAGTGTAATTATTTTTTAAAAGTTTAGGTGAAGGTATTTTGTGATTATTCAAAATTTTATTAATACAATCATATACTAAAAGATTTTTAAATTTATTTTTTTTTGAAAATATTAATATTGAATTTTTTGATCTAAAAAACTCTCTATCTGATGCGTCACCTTTGATTTTCTTAAATTTCATAATTTTTACAATTACCGCAGAGTTTAATCTTTATTTTTCTACAGCTGAAGTTTTTTGAATAACTAAATTTCAATTCAATACGATTTTTCGGTTTGAATTTTATTTTCTCTGGCCATTCTACTAAAGTAATTACCTCTTTGTCCTCAAAAATTCCTATATTGTTAATTTCTTTATAATTTTCAATTCTATAAAAATCATAATGATGGATTAATTTTTTCTTGACCAAATATTCATACATTATTGTAAATGTGGGACTTGGAATTTCTGTTACTTTTGATTTTGTTTTTTTTTGTAAGTAATTGATTACAAATCTTGTAAATGTAGTTTTTCCAACACCAAGTTGTCCATACAAAAAAATCGTGTCACCTATGTGTATTTGTTTTGCAATTTTATAAGCAAAATTTTTTAATACTTTTAAATTCGAAACTTCTATTGAGCTACCGTTAGTAGCGATAGGCATCTGGTTTGTAAGGTCCTTCTTGTTTGACACTAATATAATCTGCTTGGTCTTTAGATAATTGAGTTAATTTAGCTCCTACTTTTTCTAAATGCAGCAAAGCAACTTTTTCGTCTAGATGTTTTGGTAAAACATAGACTTTTTTATCGTACTTGTTTGAATTATTCCATAATTCTATTTGAGCTATAACCTGATTTGTGAAAGATGCACTCATAACAAAACTTGGATGTCCTGTTGCGCAACCTAAATTTACTAACCTTCCTTCAGCGAGTAATATTATTCTTTTTTTACTTGGAAGCTCAATTTCATGCACTTGGGGTTTTATTTCATCCCATTTATAGTTTTTAAGTGCCTCTACTTGAATCTCATTATCAAAGTGACCAATGTTACAAAGAATAGCCCTATCTTTCATGTCTCTCATGTGATCTGCTGTAATTATATCTTTATTTCCTGTTGCCGTTACTACAATGTCCGCATGCTTAATCATTTCATCCATTAAGACTACTTCGTAACCTTCCATGGCTGCTTGTAATGCACAAATTGGATCAGTTTCTGTAATCATTACTCTTGCACCTCCTTGTCTTAAAGATGCGGCACTCCCTTTTCCAACGTCTCCAAATCCAGCAACAATTGCAACTTTTCCTGACATCATTACATCTGTAGCTCTTTTAATTCCATCAACTAGACTTTCCCTACAACCATATAAGTTATCGAATTTCGATTTTGTTACTGAGTCATTAACATTAAAAGCGGGCACTAACAGCGTTCCCTCATTTTCCATTTTTTTAAGTGCTAAAACGCCAGTGGTAGTTTCCTCTGATAAACCTTTTATATCTTTCATAAGATCCTTGTAATCTTTATGCATTAAGGCAGTTAAATCTCCACCGTCATCTAATATCATATTTGGTTTCCAGTCTTTTTTTCCTTCAATAGTTTGTCTTACACACCACCAATACTCGTCTTCTGTCTCACCTTTCCATGCAAATACTGGAATACCAGATTTTGCTATAGCTGCAGCCGCATGATCTTGTGTGGAAAATATATTACAAGACGACCATCTGCATTCAGCGCCAAGATCAACTAAAGTTTCAATAAGAACTGCTGTTTGTATTGTCATATGCAAACAGCCCAAAATTCTTGCACCTTTTAAAGGGTTCTTGCCTTCATACTCTTTTCTTAGAGCCATAAGACCTGGCATTTCGGTTTCTGCAAGAGAAATTTCTTTTCTGCCGAAGTCAGCTAAATTAATATCTTTTACTTTATAATCTGTCATATTTTTTTCGCCTGTTTGTACATTAATTCATAATATATTCAACTAGTCAAATTACAGTTGGAAAATAAATATCAACCCTTGCTCCATTTTTAGCCTTGTTATTTGATGCATTAACACTTCCACCGTGTAAATCCACAAGGTTTTTTACGATATTCAAGCCCAATCCGGAATGCTCGCCGAATTTTTCTGGTCTATTGCTGTAAAATCTCTTAAAAATTTTTTCAGTATTTTTCTCTTTTAATCCTCTACCCTCATCAACTACTGAAAGTTGAATTTTATTATCTTTATTTTTTTTAAGTTCAACTATAATTTTTTTATTGTCTTCACTAAAAGAAATAGAATTTTCAAGAAGATTTGCTAAAACTTGCTCTATTCTATTTTCAATACCTTTAATAAAATATTTGTTACCATTTTTCTGAGCCTTAAAATTTATCTTAATTCCTCTTTTTGAAAAGTATATGCCATTAAAATCATCAACTACTGATTTAATCACTTCCTCTAAATCTATATTCTTCATTTGCTCTTGGGTAATAGCGACTTCATCTTTTAACATTTGAGAATAATCTGTTATTAGTCTTTCTATTCTCTCAACATCATGAGATAAAATTTTTATTAATTTTTCTTTTTCAATATTACTGCTTGTTTCACTCAAAATTTCTGAAGCGCTTTTTAGTGAAGCCAGAGGGTTTCTAATTTCATGCACTAAGTCAGTAGAAAAATTTTCTGCAGTATTTACTCTTTTTTGAAGTTCATTTGTCATTTCATCTAAAGATTGAGTTAATATACCTAGTTCATCATTTCTTTTTATTAAATTTGTTAGATCAATTTTTTTTTTACTTCTCTCTTTTATACTTTGAGTAAAATTTACTAAATTTTTAATTGGTTTTAAAAAATATTTATTTAATACTAATGAAAAAATAAAAATCACAATTCCAACAAATATTGCGGTTCGTATTACGAAAGTTTTCCTTTCATTTATTGCAGTTTTTATCTCGTTTGCACTCTCAGAAATCATTAAATAGCCAGAGTGTATATCATTTATCATTAAGTTTTTTACTGTAGATAATTTGAATTGTTGATAGCTTTCAGTAGTGAATGTGTGTGGTTTACCGAAATTTGTAGATGAAGCATAATCTGATATTTTTTCAATTAATTCTGTTTTATTCTTTTCGTTAATTTTGTCTTCTTGGGAACTAATTTCATTTTTATTTTCGGAAGTGTCAAATTCAACAATGTCAATTCTCTGGTTAAAAGATCTTGGGTCTAAATCTAGAGTATTGGTATCTGCAATTATTTGATAATCTTCATCTAAAAATACAACTCTATCTACACTCTGAAATAAAAACCTTTTAGAAAATAGAAAATTTTTTATGTCTTCTTTATTAAATTTAATATTTAATCTATTAAGATTTTGTATAGTATTATTTATTACCTGGATATGTATTGAGGTTTTTTTTTTGATTAAATTTGGTTGAACATAATTTAAATAAATTATTGTTAATGTTCCAATTAATAGAAAAATCAAAAGATTTATAAATAAAAATTTTTTTAAGATTGATAGATTTTTTATTATTGACGAAAACATCAACTAGCATTCCACCTATAACCGCTACCATACCTTGTCTCTATAGCAGAAAAATTTTCATCTATTTTTTTAAATTTTTTTCTTATTCTTTTCACATGACTATCAATTGTTCTATCTTCAATGTCTGTATCTTCTCGATATGCTATATCCATTAATTGAGCTCTCTCTTTAATAATACCTGGTCTTTTTGCCAGTTCTTGAACTATTAGAAATTCGGTAGTTGTTAATTTATCAGGCAGCTGTTTACCATCCCATTCACATTCTAATTGGGATGGATCAAGTTTAAGTTTTCCATGATTAATTATATTTTTTGTATCTTCAATATTCGCATTTTTTTTTCTCAATTGAACTCGAATTCTCTCAATTAAAACCTTTATTGAAAATCCTCCAGACTTTTTCACAAAGTCATCTGCGCCAAGTTTTAGTCCTAAAAGCTCATCAACTTCCTCATCTTTAGAAGTTAAAAAAATAACTGGTAAAGAAGTTTTCTTTCTAAGTTTTTTTAGTAATTCTTCACCGTCCATTTTTGGCATTTTAATATCAATTATTGCTAGGTCTGGAGGAGTTCTGGACAAACCAATAAGTGCACTTTCTCCATCTAAATATGTTTGAACTTTAAATCCCTCTTTCTCTAAAGCAATACTTATGCTTGTGAGAATATTTCTATCATCATCTACTAATGCTATTGTTTGACTCATGCAGTAATTAAAAATACTAAATTGTTATAATTTGGGCAATAGTTTATCTTATTGTAACAATCCCCAATTTTCACCAAAATTTACATCTACAAGTATTGGAATTGAAAATGAGTGCAAATCACTTTCCTGAACGCTTTTCATTCCACTTTCTATAAATTTTTTTGCATCGTTAATGCTATCTTTTTTGACCTCGAAAATTAACTCGTCATGAATTTGTAGAAGCAAACTGCAATTTTTAATTTTTTGACCCTTAATTTTTTCAAATATATTTATCATTGCCATTCTCATTAATTCAGACGCTGAACCTTGGATTGGTGCATTTATGGCAGCTCTTTCCTGGAAGTTTCTAATATTAAAGTTTTTATCATTAATTCCTGTTATATGTGTTCTTCTTCCAAAAATATTATTTACATATCCGCTTTTTCTACAAAAATTTATTGTGGTTGACATATAATCTTTTATCTCTGGAAACTTTTTAAAATAAGATTTAAGAAATTGATCAGCCTCAATAGTTGATACAGATATTTGTTTTGCTAAACCGTATTGGGAAATGCCATAAATTATTCCAAAATTAATTGCTTTTGCTTTACGCCTAAGTTCAGATGTAACATCTTTTATTTTTACATTGAAAACCTGACTAGCAGTTATTGAATGAATATCTTCATTATTGTTGAAAGCTTTTTTAAGTTCTTTAACATCAGCAAGATCGGCTAAAATTCTCATCTCAATTTGATTATAATCTGCAGATAAGAGATTATATTTTTCTTGCGAAACAAATGCTTTTCTAATTTCTTTTCCATCGATAGATTTAATCGGAATATTTTGTAAGTTGGGATTGCTTGATGCCAATCTACCTGTTGTTGTGGCAGCTAGTAAGAAATTAGTATGCACTCTACCTGTGGAAGGATTCACGAATTCTGGCAAAGAGTCTGAATAAGTATTTTTTAATTTGGTTAGTTGTCTCCATTCTAAAATAAGCTTTGGTAAATCATGACCTTTGTATGCAAGATCCTCTAATACACTGGCGCCAGTGGCAAAACTTCCTTTCCTAGTTTTTTTTAAAGCAGATATTTTTAGTTCATTGTATAATACTTCTCCAAGCTGTTTGGTTGATCCAATTTTAAATTCTTTTTTTGATATTTTAAAAATTTTTTTTTCTAAATCGGAAATTTTTTTTTGAAAATTTACAGTCAATTTGTTTAAAAATTTTTTATCAAGTTTGATTCCGTTCATTTCCATTTGTGCTAAAATTTTAATTAATGGTTTTTCAAAATTTTCATAGATACCCATTAATTTTTCATTTTTTAAATTAATCAAAAATTTTTTGTATAGCCTAAAAGTTATATCTGCATCCTCAGCTGCATAATTCTTTGCAACTTCAACATCAACTTCATTGAAATTTATTTGTTTTTTCCCAGTCCCAACTAAATCTTTAAATGAAATAGTTTTATGACCTAAATGAATTTCAGATAAAGTGTCCATATTATGCCTATTTTTTCCAGCATCTAAGACATAAGACATTAACATTGTGTCCTCTATTGGTTCTAGATCAATTCCTCTGTGATAAAGAACAATGAAGTCAAATTTAATATTTTGGCCGATTTTTTTTATGCTTTTATCTTTCAAAATATGATGGAGTTTTTTTAAAACATTTTTTTCAACTAGATTTTCAAAATTTTTGTGATTTAAAGGTATATAATAAGCTTCTCCAATTTTTGGCGAAATTGATATACCTATAAGATCTGCTTGATGTGGATCAAGAGAACTTGTTTCGGTATCAATCGATATTTCACGTTCCTTCTCAATTTTGGATATTAAATCACTTAACTCATTTTCATTTTTTATTAATATATATTTTTTTTTATCAATTTTGGTTTCTGGCTTATCTTTAGAAAATAATTTTTTGTTGTCCTCAAAGTCGACTCCGCCATAAGTTGATATAACTGAACTTAGTAATCTATTAAATTCCATATTTCTTAAAAAATTGTACAATTTTTTTTTATCAATTTGTTTTAACTTAAAGTCACTGTGTGGTACTTTGACAGGTACGTCTTTTTTTAAGGTAACTAACTTTTTACTAATTATTGCTTTTTGTTTATTTTCAATGAGTGTTTCTCGTCTTTTATTTTGTTTAATTTTTTTTGAATTTGATAAAAGATTTTCTAAAGAACCATACTCATTAATTAATTCTGCGGCAGTCTTAACGCCTATCCCGGGTACGCCAGGTACGTTATCGCTACTATCACCTGCTAAAGATTGGACATCTATAACTTTTTCTGCGTTTACTCCAAATTTTTTTTCAATATCTTCCTCATTGATAAACTTATTTTTCATTGGATCATAAATTCTTATATTTTTTTTATACAACTGCATCAAATCTTTATCAGATGATACAATTGTAACGTTTGCTCCTTTTTTTAATATTTGTTCGCTATATGTAGCAATTAAATCATCAGCCTCATAATTAGTGAGTTCTACAGATGGTAAATTGAAAGCTTCTACAGATTTTCTTATATACTCAAACTGTGGAATTAAGTCATCAGGCGCATCTGATCTGTTTGCTTTGTATTCAGAATAAATCTCATTTCTAAAATTTTTTCTAGCAGAATCAAATATTACAGCAAAATGGGTAGGTTTAAATTTATTTTCTAAAGATTTCGCATCTTCTAATAATTTAAACAACATATTGCAAAATCCCGCAACTGCGCCTGTTGGTAAACCATCTGATTTCCTAGATAAAGGTGGTAATGCGTAATAGGCTCTGAAGATATATCCAGATCCATCAATTAAATAATAATTATCATTTATGGATATTTTGCTCATTTATAAATTTTATTTTAATTTATCTTAATGTTATAAAACTATAAATCTAAATGAATAATAAAATTGTACTTTCTGTTAAAAATTTAAATAAAATCTATAATAAAAATATTAACGCTCTTAAAAATTTAAACTTAGAGGTGAATGAAGGAGAAATTTTTGGATTGCTGGGTCCAAATGGAGCTGGAAAAAGCACGTTCATCAATATTTTAGCTGGACTAACAACAAAAACTTCTGGAGATATAAATGTTTGGGGGTTTAATTTAGATAAAAATCCGAGACAGGTCAGAGCGTCGTTGGGAATTGTTCCGCAAGAGGTAAATGTAGATCCTTTTTTTACACCAAAAAAATTATTAGAACTTCAGGCTGGTCTTTACGGTGTTAAGAAAAAAGACAGAATTACTGAAACGATATTAGATCTAGTAGCTCTTAAAGAAAAGGCCAATAGTTACACAAGAAATCTGTCAGGAGGTATGCAAAGAAGACTTTTAATTGCAAAAGCATTAGTCCATAAACCTCCAATTGTTATTTTAGATGAGCCTACTGCGGGTGTTGATGTAGAATTAAGAAAAAAATTACTAGATAGTGTAAAATCCCTAAGAGACATAGGTGTAACAATTATACTAACTACTCATTATTTGTCTGAGGCAGAAGAAATGTGTGACCGAATAGGTATAATCAATAAGGGAAATTTAATTGCACTAGAGACAACTGATAATATGTTAAAAAAGATACAAACAAAAATACTCAAATTTACTGTTAATAAAAAAGTTAAATTGTTTGATAATTTAAATAAAAACTTAAAAATAATTACGAACAATGAAACAGAGTTAGTTGTGTCTTATGAAAAAAATATTTTAAATATTCAAGAAATAATAGATGTAATAAAAAGTCAAAAAGTTGATATTTTTGATGTTCAATCAAGAGATCCTGACTTGGAAGATGTATTTATAAAGTTAATAAAAAACTAGATTAATCTTTAACAAAAATATATAATAAAGATATGGAAAAAATTTACTCAAATCAAAATCAAAAAATTTTAAAAAATTTTTTTATTATAATTTTAGGAAGCTTGATATTAACTATCTCAGCAAAAATAAAAATTCCTTTTTATCCTGTCCCGATGACAATGCAAACATTCATAGTTTTGCTTTTAGGAATAACGTTGGGTTATAAAATTGGTCTGGCTACAATAACAGTATATCTCCTTGAAGGTATTCTGGGACTTCCAGTTTTTTCTAATTCTCCTGAAAAAGGAGTTGGGTTAGTTTATTTTACCGGTCCAACTATGGGATATTTAATTGGATTTCTAACAGCAGTTTTTTTTGCAGGATATTTTAAATTTGGAAATAATATTTTTAACAATTTTTTGAAAATATTTTTTTCTGTTTCTACAATTTATATCCTAGGATTAATGTGGTTAGGAACTTTAATTGGGTGGGATAAACCTATTTTTGATCTTGGTGCAAAACCTTTTTTATTAGCAGAACTATTTAAAATTCTAATTTTAACTTTTCTTGCATCAAAACTTGTAAAATTTAGAAAATCTATCTAGGAGATCTTTTTGATAAAATTCTTTGAAGCGTTCTTCTGTGCATTTTTAATCTTCTAGCTGTTTCAGAAACATTTCTATTACAAAGTTCAAAAACTCTATGAATATGTTCCCACTTCACTCTGTCTGCTGACATTGGGTTTTCAGGTGGCTCTGCTTTTTTATTTGGATTAGCTAAAAGGGCTTTTTCAACATCGTCTGCATCAGCTGGTTTTGCTAAATAATCAATTGCACCTTGTTTAATAGCTGCAACAGCTGTAGGGATGTTGCCATAGCCCGTTAGCATTACTACTCGACTGTTTGCATTAGAATTTTGAATTTCTTTTACAACCTCAAGTCCATTACCGTCGCCTAATCTCAAATCTACAACTGCGAAAGCAGGTTTGCTAGTTTTTACAGCGTCTATGCCTTTTTTTACACCTTCAGCTTGTGAAACTCTAAATCCTTTCTTTTCCATAGCCCTTGCGAGCCTCTCTCTAAAAGGATTATCGTCATCTACTATAAGAAGCGATTTATCTTCAAATTCGTTTAAATTTTTTAATTTATCAGTCTCCATTTGATATAGATATGGTCATAAATATTTAAATTTCAATAGTCAAATAAATCAAAAAAAACCTCATAATTTTCTTTACAGGTCTTTCAATTTAGGTAAAAAACAAATTACAAAATCTGCATATATGTTATGCATTTTTTTTTTGTTAAATTTTTTTTAAGGAGCTAAATATGAAAAAATTTAAAACGGTTTATGAGCTTATAAACGAGTTAAAACCATCTGATCCAGTTTACTGCATCAGAAAAAACTCAATAAAAAAAGCTTCAAAATTCTTTGTAGAAAGATTCCCAGGAAAAATTTTATACGCTGTAAAAACTAATCCGAACATAGAAGTAATTAAAACTTTAATTGAAAATGGAATAAAAAACTTTGATGTTGCGTCAATAAAAGAAATTCAGGAAATAAAAAAAATAGACAATTCTTTACAATGTTCATACATGCATACGGTGAAAAGTAGAGAAGCTATAAAAGACGCTTATTTTAAATTCAAAATTAAAGCATTTTCTTTGGATACCAAAGATGAATTGGTAAAAATCTTAGAGTCTACAAATCATGCAAAAGATTTAGAATTATTTGTAAGGATTGCAGTATCTAATGAACATGCAGAAATTGATCTTTCAAAAAAGTTTGGTGTTAATAGCAATGAAGCACCTGGGCTTGTAAGGTTAACAAATCAATATACTAAAAAGTTAGGGTTAAGTTTTCATGTAGGATCACAGTGCATGCACCCTATTTCTTATACAAAAGGTATTACGGAAATAGGAAATTTGATAAAAAAAACAAAAATAATTCCTAAAGTAATTAATATTGGAGGTGGTTTTCCAACTATATATCCAGATTTAATACCTCAATCTTTAAATAGTTATTTTGAAGAAATTAAAAAAGGACTAAATAATCTAAAACTAACTAAACTTCCAGAAATTATATGTGAACCAGGAAGAGCGTTAGTTGCAGAGTCAGGATCAACAATTGTAAGAGTAAATTTAAGAAAAAAACAAAAACTTCATATTAATGATGGGACTTATGGAACACTCTTTGATGGAGGGGTTCCAAATATTGTTTATCCATCAAAATTAATTACCAATGGTAGAATGATATCAAAAAAAATGACTGCGTATGATTTTTATGGACCTACTTGTGATAGTATGGATTATATGAAAGGACCATTTTTGCTTCCAAATAATGTAAAAGAAAATGATTACATAGAATTAGGACAGTTGGGTGCTTATGGACTTACATTTAGAACTCAGTTTAACGGTTTTTACTCCGATAAAATTTTTGAGGTTGAGGATGAGCCTATCATGACAATGTATGAAAAAGATAAAAGCAAAAATTTTCTAGTTGCTTAAAATCCTGTGAAAAAAAACCTTGGTCACAACAGTAAAAAAGATTTTCTCGATAAACCAGTTGAACATATAGATATTACTAAGTTTGATGCAAGACCAATAATTTCCTCAATGGAAAAAATGTCTTTTGTGTCTAGAGAGACTGCCAATGCTGCGAAAATTTATAATGAAATGCTTAGGGAAAAAGATTGTACAATTTTTTTAACTCTTGCAGGTTCAACATCTGCTGCTGGATGTATGCATATTTATAGGGATTTAGTTAAATATAATATGGTAGATGCAATAGTTGCAACAGGGGCATCAATTATTGATATGGATTTTTTTGAGGCTTTAGGTTTTAAGCATTATCAGGGCTCTCAGTTTCAAGACGATACTGAATTAAGAAATAACTATATTGATAGAATATATGATACATATATTGATGAAGAAGAACTTCAGCAATGTGATAAAGTAATTGGAGAAATTGCAGATAAACTTGATCCGAGGCCCTATACATCAAGAGAATTTATCTATGAACTTGGCAAATATTTAAAACAAAATTCTAAGAAAAAAGAGTCATTAATTGAAATGTCGTATGACAATGAAGTACCCATATTTTGTCCCGCTTTCACTGACTCAAGTGCCGGATTTGGTTTGGTAATGCATCAAGAGAGAAATCCTAAAAATCATATTACTATTGACTCAATAAGAGAATTTAGAGAATTAACTGAGATTAAAATTAAATCGAAAGGATCTGGTTTATTAATGATTGGTGGAGGGGTTCCAAAAAATTTTATTCAGGATACAGTTATTTGTGCAGAACTTTTAGGGAAAGATGTGCAAATGCATAAGTATGCTGTTCAAATTACAGTTGCGGACTCTAGAGATGGAGCATGCAGTAGCTCAACTTTAAAAGAGGCAAGTTCTTGGGGGAAAGTAGATACTTCTAAAGAACAAATGGTTTTTGCTGAAGCTACCAGTGTGTTACCTCTTATAGCTAGTGATGCTTATCACAGAGGTAGTTGGAAAAAAAGACAAAGAAAAAACTTTTCTAAAATATTTTCATAAAATGACAAAAAAAACCAAGATTGGTTTAATTCAATTAAAGATTTCAAAAAATTACGACAAGAATATAAAAAATGCTATTTCTAAAATTAAAAATGCATCAAATAGAGGGGCCAAGATTATTTGTGTTCCAGAGCTATTCTTGTCTCAATATTTTTGTCAATCTGAAAAACACTATAACTTTAAGTTAGCTGAAAAAATTCCAAGCGAAACGACTAAAATTTTTTCTAAAACTGCTAAACAATTTTCAGTTATCTTAATTTTATCTTTATTTGAAAAAAAAATTTCTGGTATGTATCACAATTCAATTATTATAATTAATGAACAAGGTAAAATAATTAATAAATACAGAAAAATGCATATTCCAGATGATCCTGGTTATTATGAAAAATTTTATTTTACACCTGGCGATATTGGTTTTCAAAGTACTAAAACCAAGTATTGCAATATTGGGTCTCTTATTTGTTGGGATCAATGGTTTCCAGAGGCAGCTAGAATAACTACTCTAAAAGGTGCGGATATTATTTTTTACCCTACCGCAATTGGATGGCATCCAAAAGAGAAGAAAAAATTTGGAAAAGATCAGCTAGACTCGTGGATAACTATTCAAAGATCACATTCAATAGCAAACGGTGTATACATTGCGGCAATAAACAGAGTGGGTGTTGAGAGAAAAGGTAAAGCTAAAATCGAATTTTGGGGCAACTCGTTTATATCAGATCCAAGCGGTAAAGTTATAAGTAAATTAGGTAGTAAAAAAGAAGGGGTGATAATTGCAGAAATAGATTTAAAAAAAGTCGAAAGCACTAGGCAGCATTGGCCTTTTTTGCGAGATAGAAGAATTGATGCTTATAAAAGTATATTGAAAAATCCTAAAGATGAATAAAGCGATAGAAGACTGTAGCTTTATTATGCCCGCTGAATTTGAAAAACAAAAATTAGTATGGATTGTTTGGCCACATAATAAAAATGACTGGCCAGGGTATTTTACAGACATTCCTTTGACTATTGCTAACATAATATCCAAAATATCAAATTTGCAAAAAGTTAATTTAATAATTCAAAAAAAAGAAAACAAAAATACAATTTTGAAGCTTTTGAAAGAAAAAAATTTCAAAGAGACTAATGTCAAATTTTATAAAATTAATACAGATAGGATATGGATTAGAGATTCAGGTCCTATTTATGTAAAAAGTAAACTTAACGGTAAAAAAATGATTTTAAATTTTAAGTTTAATGGATGGTCAAAATATAAAAATTTTAAAAAAGATAATAAAATTCCATCTGAGATATCTAGACTGACTAAAGTGGAAAAAGTAACTCCATATGTAAGTAAACAGAGAAAAAAATATTATCCTGTCCTTGAGGGAGGTGCGTTTGATGTTAATGGAAATGGGTCGATTTTATTAACCAAAGAATGTTTACTTAGTAAAAAACAAGAAAGAAATCCCGGCTTAAGAAAAAAAGACTACCAAATTTTTTTACAGAAGTATCTAGGTGTTAAAAACTTTATATGGCTAAACAAGGGTATTGAAGGAGATGACACTCATGGGCATGTAGATGATATATCAAGATTTGTATCAAATAATACTATAATGACAAGTATTGAAAAAAACAAAAAAGAGAAAAATTATAAAAAATTAAATGAAAATTTTAAAATTTTAAAAAACACAAAAGACATAAATGGAAAAAGATTTAGAATAATTAAAATTCCAATGCCAAAGGCTAAATACATTGATAAAGTAAGAGTTCCAGCAACCTATCTTAACTTTTTTATTGGAAATAAGGCAATACTACTTCCAATTTTTAATGATAAAAATGATATTAAGGTTTTAAAAATTTTTAAAAATTTTTTTAAGAACAAAAAAATCGTTACGATTGATTGTAGTAAATTAATATGGGGTTTTGGTGCAATACATTGTATGACACAGCAAGAACCATCTATCTGATCACACTGGCTTCAAAGTAGTAAATAACAATCGAAAAGGTATCAACATTATTAAGGCAATAAATATTTTCACTGCTAAATCACCAAGGGACAGTGTTACCCAAGGTATTCCTGTTCCATAAAAAGAAATAGAAAAAAATAAAAATGTATCGACAGTCGAACCAACTAGTGATGAAAATAACGGTGCAATAAACCAGGTTTTCTCTCTTAGTTTATCGAAAACTTGAACATCTAATAATTGCGCTAATATAAATGCACTACCAGATCCAATTGCGATTCTAATTGAAATTAAGTCAGAAAAATTTGTTGAAAATATTAAAGTGAATAATATTCCAATAGCAAAGCCAAAGTATACAATTTTTTTAGCTGTTGTTTTACCAAAAGATCTGTTTGCCAAATCAGTAATTAAAAAAGCTATTGGATAAGAGAAAGCTCCATAAGTTAAAATTTCCTCTAAACCATAAAATTTTACAGGAAACTGAACTAGAAAGTTTGAAACTAGAACTATGAGTCCCATAAATAGGGATAAGATTAAGAACGTTCTGTTCATTATGCAGATTTTTGGATTATACTTTTTTTAATTTTCTTCAATCTCACAGACAAATTTTTTGATTTTACAGTTTTCATGAATTGATCAAAACTTCCTTTTTTGTCTATTGATCTCATTGCTGCATTAGATACTCTTATTTTTAAACTTTTGTTTAATAATTCACTTTTAAAACTAACTTTTTTTATACTTGGTAAAAACCTTCTTTTAGTTTTATTGTTTGCATGACTTACTTTATGCCCCTTTAAAGGTCTTTTTCCTGTTAGTTCACACTTTTTTGACATGATGAGATTATATAAATGTACTTTTAAATTCAGTCAAGTTTATAATTTACCAATAATATCTGAATATTTTTTTATTTTTTTTTCTTTCAAAATTTTTTTGAGCTCTTCATTAATTTTTACAGCAATATTAGGACCCCTGAAGACCATGCCAGTGTATAACTGAACAAAATTGGCTCCACTTAAAAATTTTTCAAAAGCAGTTTCCCCTGAATTCACTCCCCCAACACCAATTATTTTTACCTCTCCATTTAAACTTTTGAAAAAATTATTAATTAACTTGTTTGATAAATCTCTTAAAGGTTTACCTGACAATCCCCCTTTTTGAAATTTTTGATAATTATTTAAGTTATCTCTATTTTGATCTGTAGTATTTGAAACTATCAAAGCATCGACTTTATATTTTAATAAAATTTTTGATATATCCTTAATTTGATCGATGTTAATATCTGGTGAGACCTTTAAAGCAATTGGTGTATTGCTATTTAATTTTTTTCTTTCTGCAAAAATCTTATCTAATAAATTTTCTAATTCAGTCAAATCATGAAAGTCTCTCAAATTTTCAGTGTTAGGTGATGAAATATTTATCGTGATATAATCTACTAAATTTTCAAATTTGTTGAAGCCTACAAGGTAATCCTTAACTCTATCTTTACTATTCCAATTAGGTCCAATATTAACACCAAGTAAGCCCGAGGGCTTATTTTTCTTTATTCTATTACTTACTGCCTCGCTACCTGAATTATTGAAACCAAGTCGATTAATTAATGCTTGATCTTCTTCTAATCTAAAGACTCTTGGTTTTTTATTACCGTATTGCTTAAGAGGTGTAACTGTCCCAACCTCTACAAAACCAAAACCTAAATTGAATAACGAATTATAAACTTCCGCATCTTTATCAAAACCAGCAGCAATGCCGATTGGATTTTTAATTTCTTTTCCAAAAAGAGTAGATTTTAGACTTGAGTCCTCTGTAATTTTTTTTTTTAAGATTAGATTAGATTTTAGAGTTTTAATGGCTAAAGAATGTGCTAATTCAGGGTCCAATTTAAATATTAGGGGTCTAATTTTTTCAAACATTATTTTATTTTCTCCTTAATAAGTGTGATCATTTCTTTTCTACCAAAGAAATTTATGAAAAATCCTAATCTTGGACCATTTTCCACCCCAAAGACAACTTCGTATATTAATTTAAACCATTCTCTCAAATTCTCTTTATACCCGTTGTTCTTTCCTGTTGTATATATTTCTGTTTGTATATCCTCGGGCTTCATATCATCGGTACAATTTTCTAATGTATAAATTAAATCTAATAAAGCCTTGAGCTCTTTGTTATTTGGTTTTTTATATATTTTATTTTTTTTAACAACATCATTGAAATATTTGATTGAATATTTAATTAAATTATTAAATATAGGAAAATTTTTTTTATCAATGTCTTTTCTGTAATTTTTTACAAATTTCCAAAGTATTTCTTCAGATGAAGCATTACTGGTTTCGACTAGGTTTAGAAGCATAGAAAAGCTCATTATGTTATCTTCAAATGGAATTTTACCATTATGTACATGCCATAGAGGATTTAATAATAATTCCCGGGTATCTTGTTTTTTACTTTTCTCAATTAGATCTAAATATTCATCAACAGCTTTTGGCACAATTTCTTTATACAATTTTTTTGCTCTTTTTGGATTTTGGTACATAAAAAGTGATAAGCTTTCTGGGGAAGCATAATTTAACCATTCATCTATGGTTACTCCATTTCCTTTTGACTTTGATATTTTTTCTCCTTTATCATCGAGAAATAGTTCATAAGCAAAACCTAAAGGATTATTTTTTCCTAAAAGTTTAATTATTTTTTTAGATAGTATCGCACTTTCAATTAAATCCTTACCATACATTTCAAAATCAATATCAAGTGTATACCATCTCATTGCCCAATCTACTTTCCACTGTAACTTGCAGCTTCCATCTAAAATACTTGTTTTTAATTTTTTTCCATTATTATCAAAAACTAATGAGGAGCTTTTTTTATCAATCTCTAAAATTGGTATTTCTAAAACTTTACCTGTATCATTGCATATTGGCAAAAATGGCGAGTAAGTCTTTTGTCTCTCTTTTCCTAATGTAGGTATAATTATATCCATTATACCATCATAATTATCTAGTATTTTTCTTAATGTTGAATTAAAAAATCCAGATTTATACAAATTAGTTGAGCTCATAAACTTGTAATTAAAATTAAATTTATCCAAAAAATTTTTTAACATCTCATTATTGTGTTCACCAAAGCTGCTAAATTTTCCAAATGGGTCAGGAATATTTGTCAGAGATTTATGTAAATTTTTTTCCAGCGTATCTTTATTGGGAACATTGTCTGGTACCTTCCTCAAACCATCTAAATCATCTGAAAATGTTATAATTTCTTTTGGTAAATCTGTTAAATAATTCAATGCATTAACAATCATACTTGTTCTTGCAACTTCTCCGAAAGTTCCAATGTGAGGTAATCCTGAGGGACCATATCCAGTTTGAAGTATAATTTTTCCCTTTTTTTCAATGTATTTTTTTCTCTCTTTAAGAATCTTTTTTGCCTCAACAAATGGCCATGAGTTAGACTTTTCTATATCTTCTTTTTTTATATTTATCATCAATTTAAAAAATACTGTATTTTAAGAACATATTTTATTCATATAATGTTGAAATTTATTTTCCATAAAATAATGTTCGATAAAAATGTCCAATTATAAAACAGTATTTTTTACTTTAGGTATTTTATTAATTATTTTAGGAGTTGCTATGATAGTTCCAGTAGCATTCCAATTAATTTACGGGGAATTTGACTCTACTTTCATTACCTCAAGCATTATAACAATTACTTTTGGTATATTATTTTTTCTGTCAAACATTGACCATTTGAAATTAATTAATACGCAGCAAGCTTTTTTATTGACCGCTCTATCATGGTTGGCTATCGCAACATTTGGGTCATTGCCATTTTTTTTTTCAGAATTAAAATTATCTATAACCGACTCTTTTTTTGAAAGCATGTCAGGCATAACAACCACGGGAGCAACAATTTTGAGCAATATCGAGAGTTCGCCAAAAGGTATACTTGTATGGAGATCGATGCTTCAATGGCTTGGAGGAATTGGTGTAATCTTGATGGCTATTACTCTAATGCCAATTATGAATATTGGTGGAATGCAATTATTAAAAATTTCCTCTTATGATACATCTGAAAAAATATTACCAAAATCTAAGGAAATATCTTTAAGATTAATCACTGTATATATATCACTAACTTTTTTGTGCGCATTCTTTTATAAAATCTTTGGAATGAATACTTTTGATAGTTTGACACATTCTATGACAACTATCGCAACTGGTGGTTTTTCAAATTATGATCAATCTATAGGATACTTTGATAACGCTTATATTGAGATGATTTCAATTTTATTTATTTTGTTAGGAAGTATACCTTTTATCTTATACATAAAATTTATTTCCGATGATAAAAAAATTATTTTTAAAGACGAGCAAGTTAAACTATTTTTTAAATTAACTTTATTTTCTGTATTAATATTATTTATTTATCTCGTAATTGTTAATAAAGATATTTTTGAGATACACCTGAGATCAGTAGTTTTTAATGTCGTTTCAATTTTAACTGGCACAGGGTACGTTACAAAAGAATTTGATCAATGGGGAAACTTTCCATTAATTTTTTTTCTAATACTTATGTTTATTGGGGGTTGTGCTGGCTCAACTACATGTGGAATTAAAATATTTAGAGTACACATTTTATATTACTTTATTAGAAATCAACTGCTTAAGATTATATATCCAAGGGCAATAATAAATTTAAAATATAACAATAGTAAAGTTGAGGATAAACTAATAGCTTCAATAATATCATTTATATATCTTTATATTTTGATATTTTTTGTTTTAGCTTCACTGTTGACATTAACAGGGCTAGATTTCATCACTTCAGTTTCTGGTGCTGCATCTTCTTTATCCAATGTTGGTCCTGGTTTGGGAAATGAAATAGGACCAAACAGCAATTATTCTGGGTTACCAGATCAATCAAAGTGGTTACTATCAGTCGGAATGATTTTAGGTAGACTTGAAATTTTTGCCATACTAATAATTTTTTTACCTTCTTTTTGGAGAAAATAATTGAATAAAAACTTTTTATTTTTCTTTACTGAAAAACCTTTGAAGATGATTATGTTAGGTTTTTCTTCTGGACTACCAATACTTTTGGTATTTTCCACTTTATCAGTTTGGTTGACCAAAGCAGGAATTGAAAGAAGTACTGTCACACTTTTCAGTTGGGCTGGATTTGCATATGCATTTAAATTTTTATGGTCTCCGCTAGTAGATAAAGTGAATATTCCTTTTTTTTTCAAAATGGGACATAGAAGAAGCTGGTTACTTTTGACTCAGTTATTAATAATTTTTTCACTTATTCTGACTTCATTAAATGACCCTCAAAATAGCGTATTGATTACAGCTTTGTGTATCACACTTGTTGCTTTTTTTAGTGCAACTCAAGATATAATTATAGACGCTTACAGGATTGAGTCGGTAGAGCAAGAGTTACAAGGTTCACTTTCTTCTATGTATATAGCTGGTTACAGAATTGGTATGCTGGTTGGTGGAGCTGGAAGTTTATGGTTAGCTTCATATTGGGGTGCTGAAAATTACGACCATAATGTATGGAAGAAAGTATATTTAACCATGTCATTATTAATGTTCATCGGGATTTTCGCCAATTTTATATCTCGCGAACCAAAAAAAACGAGAAAATTTTCAAATAAAACAAGCTTACATTTTAAATTTTTTATAAATATTTTAATTTCAGTAATAATTTTTATAATTATCTATTCAAACTTAAATAATCCCTTTACTGATAAAAATTTATTAAGTTTTTTATTTACGCTATTAAAGCTCATTATTTGTTTTGTATGTAGTGGTTTGTATATTTTTTTACAAATAAAATTAAAAATTCAAGATCCTTCAATAATTAAAGAGAGTTACTATAATCCAATTAGTAATTTTATCAAAAAATACGGTAAGTTTGCTTTACTTATTTTGCTTTTGATATCACTTTATAGAATGGCAGATGTTGTAATGGGAGTAATGGCCAATATTTTTTATTTGGAGAAAGGTTATAGTGTGGGTGAAATTGCAACATATTCAAAATTTTTTGGAGTTTTAGCTACAATTATAGGAGGTTTGTTCGGTGGGTATTTTGCAATGAAATTTGGAACTATGATTACTTTATTTGTTGGTGCACTCATTGCCTCGTTAAGTAATCTACTTTTTGCTTGGTTGGCGACAACAGAAACTAATATTAAATACTTAATTTCTGTCATAACGGCAGATAACATATCCAGTGGTTTTGCTGGAGCCGCATTTGTAATATATTTGTCTGGATTAACATCATTAAAGTTCACTGCTACTCAATATGCACTTTTTAGCTCAATAATGTTATTCTTACCGAAACTCATAGCGGGGTATTCGGGATCTTGGGTAGATGTTATGGGTTATCAAAATTACTTTATAACTACTGCTTTAATAGGAATACCAGTTTTATTTTTAATAATATATATTTCAAAAAAGGTGCCGATTAAATGATAAACAATTATCCTATAGTAAATATTTACGAAAAAAAATCTTTAAATTCAAAATTATCATCACAACTATTATATGGCGAAAAATTTCAAATATTAGATAAGAAAAGTGATTGGCTTAAAATAAGAACTTCGTACGACAAATATACAGGATTTGTAAAAAAAAGAAAATTTTTAAAAAAAATAAAAATCACACATAAAATTTCGTCTTTAAATGCTAATTTGTACTCTAAACCGATGCATAATTTTATACTTAAGATTAAACTACCATTTTGCTCATTAATCTCAGTGACAGATGAAAATAAAGATTTTTATAAATTTAAAAATTATTGGGTTAAAAAAAAAGATGTCGTTCCGATAAATTACAACCAAGAAATATTCAAAAATATCAACATATTTAAAAATATACCTTATAAATGGGGTGGTAAAACTTTTAGAGGAATAGATTGTTCAGCATTAGTCCAGCTTTTTTTCAAATTTAATAACTTGTATTGTCCAAGGGATACCAAAGATCAAATTAAATATTTTAAGAAGAAAAAAAAATTGAAAAAAAATTCTATTATCTTTTGGAAAGGACATGTTGCAGTTTGCATATCAAAAAAAAAATTAATACATGCATATGGACCAAAAAAAAAGGTATTGATAATGAAAATTAACAAAACATTAAAACTAATTGAGTTAACTGCTAAATTGAAAGTAATCGGAATTAGATAAAATGGATACTATAGATTTAAAGAAAAAATTTGAAGATCTAAAAACGAAAATAATACAAAAGAAAAATGATGAAGTTATTGAGGAATGTAATATTATTTTAAAAGATAATAAAGTAGATGTTTTTTATAATTTACTTTGCTTAGCATATAACAACAAAAATGATTTCAAAAAAGCTATTGAGATTATGAATGCGGCGTTAAGGGAAAATCCTAAAAATGTGGATTTTTTAAACAATTTAGGAATGTTTTACTTTAATATTTATGAATATAAAAAAGCTGAGGAACAATACAAAAAAGGATTAGAAATTGATAATAATAATCTGAGTATTTTAAATAATTTAGCTAATTTAAAAAAAGATCTTGATAAAAATGAAGAGGCAATTGCTATCTATGAAAAAATTTTATCAGTAAAGCCTAATGCATCACCAATAATTTATAACTTAGCTGGCTTATATAATAGTCTTGGTAATATAGAAAAATCAAAAAAATTATATTTTAAAATTTTAAATCTTAAACCAGATTTCACAGAGGCAGATCGCTTAATCTCGCAAATGGAAAATTATAACAACAATCATGAACACTTTTTAGGTCTAAAAGAAAAATTATCTAATATGAAACTTGATGATAATTCTTTACTACATTTATATTTTGCTCTTGGAAAGGCTTACGGTGATCAAAATAAATATATAGAATCGTTCGGAAATTATAAAAAAGCCAATGATTTATCAAAAAAAATTAGTAATTATAATTTTGAAAATGATAAAAATAGATTTAATGAAATTAAGATTAACTTTAAATCTTTAAATAATCTAAAATTGGATGAAGATAATAGAAAATTTATTTTTATAGTAGGTATGCCAAGATCAGGGACATCATTAACTGAACAAATCTTATCATCTCATAAAAATGTATTCGGTGGTGGTGAATTACCTTATATACAGAAAATTTATAATGAATATTTTAAATCAGACACCAATATAAGCAGAAGCAATCTTTTAAAATGCAAAACAGATTATTTAAATTTTGTATCTAATATTGATAAGTCAAATAAAGTTTTTACAGATAAAGCTCCACTAAATTTTTTTTATATAGGTTTTATTTTAAAATTTTTACCGAATTCTAAATTTGTTAATGTTGTAAGAAACCCTATTGATAATTGCTGGTCAATTTATAAAAATTATTTTGCTAGGAAAATAAATTTTGGAAATGATCTAAATGATTTATCTCAATATTATAAATTATATAAAGATATGATGAAATTTTGGAAAAATTTTTTTTCAAATAATATATACGACTTGAAATACGAAGATTTAGTTAATGATTCGGAGAATGAGATAAAGAAATTATTGAGTTTTTGTGAGCTGACTTGGGATGAAAACTGTCTAAAGCATCATGAGAACAAAAGAGTAATAAAAACAATAAGTTTTAACCAAGCAAGGAAACCAATTTATAATACATCCCTTAAATCGTATACTGGTTACGAAAATTATCTTTCAGCGCTAAAAGATCTAACTTAAATCAAATCTCTACCAAAATTAGGTTTTGAAATATCTTGCTTTAACTCGATTATTTTTTTTCTTACTCTTTTGGAATTTTTCAATATTTTTAAAATATTTTTGTTATTTTCGTTTTTAATTTGTCTTTTAAGACTATTTAAATTTTCAATAAATATATTTATAGACTTAATAATATTGTCCTTATTATTGAAGAAGATGTCACGCCACATTATTTCATTGGAAGCTGCTGTTCTTGAAAAATCTCTTAAACCGCCTGCACTAAACTTGATAATATTTTTTTTATTTTTTTTTTGAAAATCAATTGCAGTCTTAACAAGATTGTAAGCAATTAAATGGGGTAAATGACTTGTTATTGAAAAGATTTTGTCATGATCAACGGAATTCATAAATATTATTTTTGATCCAAGTTTTTTCCAAAATATTTCAACTTTTTTGGAGCTTTTATTTAATTTATCGTTTTTTTTAATAATAATACACCATTTATCTTTAAATAAGTTTTTGCCTCCATGCTCGGGCCCACTCATTTCTGATCCAGCAATAGGATGACTTAAAATAAATATTTTTTTTAATTTTTTATTTTTCTCAATTAATCTCTGAATATTACGCTTTGTAGAACTTGTGTCGGTTATTATATTTTTTAAAGATACATATTTTTGTAACTTTTTAATTATATCATTATATTGACTCATGTGTGTACATAATACAATTAAATCCATTTCAGATACTTGATGATCTATTTTCTTAAGAAATTTAACTTTTTTATCAATCTTTTTAATAAAGGAAATATTTTTTTTAGATTTCTCAAAAACATATATGTTTTTCGAAATTTTTTTGCTGATTGAATCTTTTAAAATAGATGATCCAATAAGTCCACATCCAATAATTAATATATTTTTAAACATTTGAAAATATTGATTTTATAGTTTTTACTAAAAAAATATTTTCTTTAGTATTTCCTATTGTAACTCTTAATTTGTTTTTAATACCGTATACTTCGAGGCTTCTAACAATTATACCTTTTTCTTCAAGTTTTTTTTTAAAGTTTTTTGAAGTAATTTTAGATTTGTCAAAATTTAATAATAAAAAATTTGCAGAAACTGGATTTGTATTTATCTTATACTTTTCAAAATTACTTTTTAGTATCTCAGCCCATTTTTTGTTATGCTTAATTGATTTTGCTATGAATTTTTTATCTTTGAGCGACTCTAATGCAGATAGCTCACCGATTTTTGTAACATTAAATGGTGGTTTGATTTTCATTAAAGCTCTCACTATTTCTTTAGATCCATAACCCCATCCAACTCTTAAAGAAGCTAAGCCATAAATTTTAGAAAAGGTTCTTAGAATAAATACATTACTTTTATTTTTAAATAAACTTAGTCCAGACCTATAGTCTTTATTTAGCATATATTCCTCATAAGCATCATCAACAACCAATAAAATATTAGATCTCAGTCTGTGTCTTAAATCTTTTAACTCTGACGCAGATAGATAAGTAGCTGTTGGGTTATTTGGATTGGCTAAAAAAACTATTTTGGTTTTCCTAGATACCTTTTCCAATATAGCATTAACTGATACTTTGAAATTATTTTCTTTTGAATAAATGACTTTTGCTCCAATTATTCCTGAATAAATTCTGTACATGAGGAAACTAAATTTTGGCACGATTACTTCATCTGATTTTTTTAAAAATAATTGGCAAATCATTTGTATTATTTCATCTGATCCTGAACCACAAATAATCTGATCAAAATTGCATTTAAATTTTTTAGATATCTCTTTACGTAATTTTTTAGACTTTGGATCTGGGTATTTGGATAATAAACCAATTTTTGATAATTTATTTTTAACCCTTGATGAGAATCCCAATGCAGACTCATTTGCTGATAGTTTTATTACTTTTTTTTTATTAGAAAGTACTGACCTACCAGGTTTGTAGCTTTTTATTCCAATTTTTCTAAATATTACTTTTTGCATAACAATATATATAAATAATAATAAAATAATTGAAATAAAATTAAACAACGATTAGTTGTAATTGACATCAGAGATGACTTGTTATACAAAACACGTGCGCTGATTTAACTGAATTGCGAGCGCTTTAAAAAAACCGCTAAATAAGTTTTTTTCCTCACAATTCAAATCAGAAATTATGAACAAATTAGACGACATAAAAAAAATAATTGTCAAAAAACCCTTAAAACTAGATTGTGGGGCTACGATTACAAATTTCCCCATAGCATACGAGACATACGGTATTCTTAATCAAAACAAAGATAATGCAATAATGGTATTTCATGCGCTTACCGGAGATCAGTTTGCATCAGGTAAAAATCCAGTAACAAATAAAAATGGCTGGTGGTCAAATGTTATTGGTCCAAATAAAGCTCTTGATATAAATAAATATTTTATAATTTGTGCTAATGTTATTGGTGGCTGTATGGGTTCTTACGGTCCAAATTCTATTGACAAAAATAGTGGAAAAAAAATTGGTGTTAATTTTCCAGTAATAACAATAAATGATATGGTTAATGCACAATTCAATTTACTTGATCATTTTAACATAGATAAATTATTTTGCGTCACAGGGGGCTCCATGGGTGGAATGCAAGTTTTGCAATTTGTTTCTAATTTTCCTGATAAAGTAAAAATAGCCATTCCAATTGCCTGTTCTGCCAGTCATTCGGCTCAAAATATTGCTTTTAATGAGTTAGGAAGGCAGGCAATAATGGCAGATGATAATTGGAAAAACGGTAATTATGAATTAGAAAACGTATCTCCTGCAAAAGGATTGTCGGTGGCAAGGATGGCAGCACATATAACATATTTATCAAAAAAAGGTTTACAGGAAAAATTTGGTAGAAAACTTCAAGAGCGTGACAAAATTAAGTTCGGATTTGATGCTGACTTTCAAATTGAGAGTTATCTTAGATACCAAGGTTCAATATTTGTAGATAGATTTGATGCAAATAGTTATCTATATATAACAAGAGCAATGGACTACTTTGACCTAAGCAAAAAATTTAATGGTGACCTATCTAAAGTATTTAAAAATACGAAAACTAAATTTTTTATAATTTCATTTACATCTGACTGGCTCTACCCCACTGCTGAAAATAGAGAAATAGTAATTGCTTTAAATGCGATAAATGCTGACGTTGGGTTTTTAGAGATCAAATCTGATAAGGGTCATGATTCTTTTTTATTAGATATTCCTGATTTTCTAAATTCAGTAAAAAATTTTGTTGATAATTCTTATAAAAATTAATTATGAAAGAAGAATTTAAAATTATAGCAAACTCTATCCAAAAAGATAAATCAGTTCTAGATGTAGGCTGCGGAGATGGAGAATTGATGAAATTTATTTATGAAAATATTTCAAAAAAAATTAGAGGCTTAGAATTATCAAAAGATAACGTTCAAAAATGCATCAAAAAAGGGCTTACTGTGATAGAGGGTAATGCTGAAATGGACTTAAAACAATTTCCTAGTGACAGTTTTGACTTCGTAATTTTGAGTCAAACTTTGCAAGCTTTTTTAAATCCTGAAAAAGTAATAAGCGATTTATTACGAATAGGAAAAACATCAATTGTAACAATTCCTAATTTCGGGTTCTGGAAAGTAAGAATTAATTTGTTATTTAAAGGTACAATGCCTGTCACAAGAACGTTGCCAAATCAGTGGTATAATACACCAAATCTTCATATGTGTTCAATCAAGGACTTTGTTAATTTTTGTAATGAAAGAAAGATTAATTTATTTAAATCTTTAGCTCTCAACAATAATAAAGTATCTTCTATAAATAAATTAAATTTAAATTTTAAAAACTTAACTTCAGAACTTGGTATTTTTTTAATAGAGAAATGATAAAAGTTGAAATTGTAAAATGTTTAAAAGATAACTTTTCATATATAGTGCATAATAATCAAGATGCGCTAGTTATAGATCCAAGTGATTCCGATCCACTTATTAAGTCATTAGAGAAATTAAATCTAAAAGCAAAATATATCTTAAATACACATCATCATTTTGATCATATCGATGGGAACTTAGCATTAAAAGAAAAATATAAATGTAAAATAATTGGTTTTATAAATGACAAAGAAAGAATACCAGGAATAGATATTTGCCTTAAAAATAACGAAATATTTAATAAAGGTGATTTTAAATTTAAAACGTATCATACTCCAGGTCATACATTGGGTCATATTTGCTATCATTTTTTTTGATGATAAAAAATTATTTACAGGAGATACATTGTTTTCATTAAGCTGTGGAAGATTATTTGAAGGAACATATGAAGATATGTTTAAATCATTATCATTAATTAAAACATTTGATGAAGAGACCTTAATATATTTTGGACATGAGTATACATTAAACAACGCAAAATTCTGTATTAGGCATGATCCAGATAACGAAAATCTTAAAAAAAAAATAGATTCAATCAATAAAGATGTAAAAGCAGGAATACCAACGGTCCCTTCAGTTTTAAAAGAGGAATTAGAATGTAATATATTTTTAAAAGCAGAAAATATTGAAACCTTCTCAAAACTAAGGGATTTAAAGGATAATTTTTAGCTTATTAATCTTGACTAAAAAAAAGCTAATTATATATTGCAGTAAATTTTTAAGTATAAAAATATGTCGTTTGCAATAATACAAACTGGTGGAAAACAATATAAAGTTAAAGCTGGTGAGATAATTAAAATAGAAAAATTTGGAGATCAAAAACCAAATTCTATTGTTGAATTTAAAGAAATACTAGCTTACGGGGATGACAAAAACATTGAGGTAGGCTTGCCTACTGTTCAAGGTGCTAAAGTAGAGGCCGAGTTTTTAAAAAATGCTAAAAATAGAACAGTTCTTATATTTAAAAAAAGAAGAAGAAAAAATTCTAGAAGAAAAAATGGTCACAGACAGCAATATGCTCTAATTAGGGTTAACAAGATAATGTCAAAGGATGGCAAAGTGTTGTCTGAGGCTGAAAAAATTACTAAAGTACAAAAAGAAAAAAAAGTTGAAGTTAAAAAAAAATAAATAATTTAAATTATTAAGTAAAATTATGGCAACAAAAAAAGCAGGTGGATCCTCTCGTAACGGTAGAGATAGCGCTGGTAGAAGATTAGGTGTTAAAAAATATGGTGGCCAATTTGTTCTGCCTGGTAATATAATAGTTAGACAAAGAGGTACTAAAATTTTTCCAGGTCAAAATGTTGGCATGGGTAAAGATCACTCAATTTTTTCAGTTGTTAAAGGTAAGGTTGTTTTTAAAAAAAGTAAGTTAGATAGAACTTACGTTTCAGTAAAACCCAATTAAATTCATACAACATAAACAAAAGTTGTATTATGAAATTCCTAGATCAAGTAAAAATATTTGTTAAAGCTGGCAATGGTGGATCAGGATCGCCAAGTTTTAGGCGAGAAAAATTTATAGAGTTCGGGGGTCCAGATGGAGGTGATGGAGGCAAAGGTGGCTCTATCATTTTGAAATCGGAGAGAAATTTAAATACTTTAATTGATTATAGATATCAGCAGCATTTCAAAGCCAAAAGGGGTGAGGATGGCAAAGGAAAAAATCAGACAGGGAGGGGTGGAAAAGATTTATTTTTGTCTGTTCCGATAGGAACACAAATTTTTGAAGAAGATAACAAAACTTTACTTTTTGATTTCAAAAAAGAAAAAGATGAGTTTATTGTCGCTATTGGGGGAAAAGGTGGTTTTGGAAATACCAAATTTAAGTCATCCACAAATAGAGCTCCAAGAAAATTTACAAAAGGCACAAAAGGTGAGGAATTTTGGATTTGGCTACAGCTTAAAACAATTGCTGATATTGGAATAATTGGTTTGCCAAATGCAGGCAAATCAAGTTTACTTGCTTCGATAACTTCCGCAAACCCTAAAATTGCTAATTATAAGTTTACAACTATAAATCCAAATTTAGGTGTTGCAATGTATGATGACAAAGAGATCACATTGGCCGATATACCAGGATTAATCGAAGGAGCACATGCTGGTGTTGGTTTAGGTATAAAATTTTTAAAACATGTTGAAAGATGTAAAACATTGTTACACTTAATTGATATTTCCGAGGAAGATTTGATAAATTCTTATAAACAAATTAGAAAAGAGTTAGGTGAATATAGCAAGGAGTTATTAAGAAAAAAAGAGATTATAGTATTAAATAAAGTCGACTTATTATCAAAAGAAGAGGCCAGGAATAAAAGGAAGAAATTTGATGAAAAATTAAAAAAAAAAGTAATTGAATTATCTACATTAGATAAACAATTGATTTCTAAATTAAAAATAAAATTACTTAAAAATGTATCTTGAAAATTCCAAAACCATTATTGTTAAAATAGGATCGTCATTAATTATTGATAATAAGAAAATAATTCGAAAAGAATGGTTGTTGGGGTTTGCAAAAGATATCAAAAATTTAAGAAAAAAAAATAAAAATGTTATTATAGTAAGCTCGGGTGCAATTGCTCTGGGTTGTAGGAAATTAAATATAATTAAGAAAAAACTTAAGATAGATCAAAGTCAAGCTGTGGCATCTATAGGGCAAATCGAGTTAATGAATTTATTTAAAGAAGTTTTTGCTATTCAAAAAATTAATATCTCGCAAATATTGCTCACCCTCGAAGACACTGAAAAAAGAAGGAGAGCTATAAATGCTAAGAGGACCATTGAAAATTTATTTAAACTTAAATTTATTCCAATAGTAAATGAAAACGATACTATAGCGACTTCCGAAATTAAATATGGAGATAACGATAGACTTGCTTCAAGAGTTGCTCAAATTTCTGATGCAGATTGTCTAGTTCTATTGTCGGATGTGGATGGACTTTACACAAAAAATCCGAAAATTCATAAAGATGCCAAGTTAATAAAAAAGATCGAAAAGATAGACCAAAATATAATTAAATTAGCATCAGGAAAAACTAGTGAATATGGATCAGGTGGTATGAGAACTAAAATTGATGCAGCTAAAATATGCGCACTCTCAGGATGTAAAATGGCAATTGCAAATGGATTAAAAGAAAGACCTTTAAGCAATATTATAAATAAAAGAATATGTACTTGGTTTATTCCTAAAATTTCGAAGTTAGATGCAAGGAAAAAATGGATTGCTAGCACTTTATATACAAAAGGACATTTAAAGATTGATGAAGGGGCACAAAATGCTTTAAAAAAAGGTAAGAGTTTACTAGCTGCAGGTGTAAAAAGCGTGGAAGGTTCATTTAATAAAGGTGATCAAATAAAAATTATTGGGAAAAACAATCAAGAACTAGCAATAGGTTTAAGCTCTTTTTCATCTGAAGAGATTAGGATAATAAAAGGTCATCAGTCTAATAAAATTGAAGAATTTTTAGGTTATAAAACAAAATCTGAAGTTATACACAAAGATGATATGGTGGAAATTTAGGATGAAAAAATATTTACAGAAATTAGGTAAGGAGTCTAAAAAAGCGACTTTAAAAAAAATAGATACAAAAACAAAAAATAAAGTTTTGCTAAAATTTGTTTATTTGTTAAAAAAAAATTCTAATAAAATTTTAAGACAAAACAAAAAGGACATAAAATTTGCTAAATTAAAGGATATTAGTAAAAATCTGATTACAAGACTTGAAGTAAATAAATCAAAGCTTAGTTCAATAATTAAAACAATAATTGATATAACTAAACTAAAAGACCCTGTAGGAGTCATTTTAGATAGATGGCAAAGACCAAATGGTTTAAAAATAAAGAAAATATCCATTCCAATAGGTGTAATTGCTGTAATTTATGAGAGCAGACCTAATGTTACTGTAGATCTTTCTTGTCTTTGTTTTAAATCTGGTAATTCAGTTATTCTCAAAGGAGGGTCTGAAGCTTTTTTTACTAACAAAATATTTGTTAAATTATTTAGAGAGTCCTTAAAAGCATATAAAATAAATATGAATTATGTTCAATTTGTTGAGAGAAAAGACAGAAAAATTGTTAATCATCTCTTAAAGGATATGAAAAGTTATATCGATGTTATGATTCCAAGAGGAGGTAAAAACCTGGTGCAAACAGTAAAAAAGTTATGTAACGTTCCTGTAATAGGTCACTTGGAAGGTATTTGCCATACATTTATTGATAAAAATATAGATATTAAGATGGCAAGTAATGTAGTTGTAAACGCAAAAATGAGAAGTGTTGGAATATGTGGTGCTACTGAGACTTTATTAATCCATAAAGATTGTCCGAAGAAAGAAATTAATTTGATAATTAATGATCTAAAAAATAATGGTTGTTTAATTTATGCAGACAAAAAAGTCAGAAAAATTTTTAGCGGTAATCTTAAAAAAGCAACTAATGAAGATTGGAATAAAGAATATCTTGATGCAAAAATTTCTGTTAAAATTGTTAAAAATGTTAAAGAAGCAGTCCAACATATCAATAAATATGGAACCATGCATACTGACTCTATAATTACAAATAATATTACAAACGCTGATTATTTTATCAGAAACGTTACAAGTTCTATAGCCATGCATAATACGTCCACTCAATTTGCTGACGGGGGAGAATTAGGTTTCGGAGGAGAAGTTGGAATCTCTACCAATAAATTACCTCCAAGAGGTCCTGTGGGATTAAATCAATTAGTATCATTTAAATATCACGTAGCTGGGAATGGCCAAATCAGAAAATAGAATAAAATTTGGTTTCAGAGAGAAAATAGGCATATTAGGGGGCACATTTGATCCTCCTCATATTGGACATTTAAAGATTTCTCAGATTGCCAAAAAAAAATTTGATTTAAAAAAGATTATTTGGGCTATTACAAAAAAAAATCCCTTTAAAAAAAAAAGTTATTTTGATTTAAATAAAAGAATTAAACTTTCAAAAAATCTAACAAAAAAACAAAAATATATTGAAATCAGATTCTTAGAAAAGAAAATTAGTTCAAATAAGACAATAAATCTTATTAGACATATCAAAAATAAAAATAAGAAAAAGAAAATATATTTTTTATTAGGTGCAGATAATTTAGTTAATTTTCACAAATGGAATAATTGGAAAAAAATACCAAAAATTTGTAAAATAGTGGTTTTCGATAGAAACAATTTTAAAGCAAAAGCTAAAAAATCCCTTGCATATAAGTCATTTAAAAATAAAGGTCTTATTTTTGTTAATTTTAAAAAGGTTAACATTTCATCTTCTAAAATTAAAAATTTTTGATATGATTAATTATTAATGGTCAAAAAAAGCGATCTAAAAAAATTAATAATTGAGACACTGGATAACAATAAAGCCCTTGATATTGTATCAATTGATTTAAAAGGTAAATCCTCAATTGCAGATTTTATGATAATAGCAAGTGGAACATCTTCAAGACATATCCAGTCATTGTCAGAGCAGGTATTGGTCAAATTTAAAGAAAATGGATTAAATCAATGTAAAATTGAAGGGAGACACAGTGCAGAGTGGAAGCTTGTTGATGGCATTGATATTGTTGTTCATATTTTTAATCCGGAAAAAAGAAAATTTTATGAACTTGAAAAAATATGGTCTGAATTAATCCCTAAAGAAAGAATAATTGTTTAATGAGAAATAAAAGAATATTTACCCTTATAATTTTATCAATTTTATTTTTTGGAAAAGTTAGCGCTCAAGATGAAACTATTTACGATAAAATAGATCTTTTTGGAGAAGTTTTAGACAAAATAAATAAAGAATATGTAGAAGAAGTAGATCAATCAGATACTATGGACGCTGCAATTAACGGTGTATTACAATCATTAGATCCATATTCCTCTTATATGTCTCCAAAAAATTTAGAAGATATGCAAACAGAAACTAAAGGTGAGTTTGGAGGTTTGGGGATAGAAGTTGGTATGGAAGCAGGTGTTGTTAAAGTTATATCACCATTAGACAATTCGCCCGCAGAAAGAGAAGGAGTTAAAGCTGGAGACTATATTGTCAAAATAAATAATAATCAAGTTCAAGGTAAAACTTTGAATGAAGCAGTTGAATTAATGAGAGGTCCTGTTGGATCAACTTTAGAGATTACTGTAAGAAGGATCGGATTAAGTAAATCATTAGTTTTTAATATAACCAGAGAAATTATCCAGGTCGCATCTGTTAAATCTGAGGTGCTTGATGAAAAAATTGGATACATCCGTCTCACGTCATTTAATGAAAATAGCGATAACCAAATTAAAAAAAAGATTAAAGAATTTAAAAATAATAAAAAGATAGAAGGCTATATTTTAGATTTAAGAAATAATCCGGGTGGATTACTTGGTCAAGCAATTAAAATATCAGATTTTTTTTTAGATGATGGTGAGATAGTGTCTACTAAAGGTAGAAAAAAAAATGAAAATCAAAAATGGTTTGCTAGGGAAGGTGATATTATTAACGGTAAGGCCCTTATAGTTTTGATAAATAAAGGATCTGCTTCTGCATCAGAAATAGTCGCTGGAGCGTTAAAAGACCACAAACGTGCCGTGCTAGTTGGAGAAAAAAGTTATGGAAAAGGATCAGTTCAATCTATTATTCCTTTGAAAAATCGAGGTGCGATTAGATTAACTATATCAAAATATTATTTGCCATCAGGAAAGTCAATTTCTGAAGTTGGTGTGAGACCTGATATAACTGTTGAGGAGGAGTCTGATGACTTCCGAATTCTCTCAGAAAACGACAATCAACTTAAATTTGCTAGGAAATTATTTACCGGATAATTTTATGCAGGAGAAATTTAAAAATTTACCCTTAAGAATGGGAGTTGGTATTATTCTTTTAAATAAAGATAACAAAGTTTTTGTAGCAAAAAGATTAGATAATCCAAATAATTATTGGCAGATGCCTCAAGGAGGCGTTGATGAAAACGAGAAATTTTTAGATGCGGCGCTCAGGGAGCTTGAAGAGGAGACGGGTGTTAAAAATGTCGATTTAATAAAAGAAATTGATGGTTATCAAACATATTTTTTGCCTAAAAATCTTCTAGGTATAATTTGGAGGGGTAAATACAAAGGGCAAAAGCAAAAATGGTTTTGCATGAAATTTAAAGGCGACGACAAAGAAATTAACGTTAAAACAAAAAAACCTGAGTTTTCAGAATGGAAGTGGGTAGATTTAGAGGAAATTACAAGATGGGTTGTGGATTTCAAAAGTGAAGTGTACAAAAATTTGAAATTAGAGGTTAAAAAAATTATATTTAATTAGGATTTATAGAATTCAAGACTCCAATTTTTTGATCTAAAATGTATTTTTCTTGGTCCTTAATATTTTCTTTTTTTAATCCTTCTTCAGCATCTTTAATAATTTTATCAATTTGATTTTTATCGATTTTTTTTAAATCAAAAATATTACTAGTAAGTACTGATAAGGTATTATCTTTAAACTCAACGATACCATCATCTACATAAAAATTTAGATTTTCATTACTTGATTTTACATCAATAATTCCAGGTTTTAAGAAAGAAATTAATGGAATATGGTCTTTTAATATACCCATATATCCTTCAATAGCAGGTATAACCACTTCTTCAGTATCATTTTTTATTAAAATAGATTCTTCAGGACTTATTATTTCTAAATTAAATTGTTCCATTTAAGCTGCAGCCTCCTTTGCCATTTTTTCAGCTTTTTGAATCGCTTCTTCAATTGTGCCAACCATGTAAAAAGCGGCCTCGGGTAAATGATCATATTCACCTTTGCATATTGCATCAAATCCTTTGATAGTTGAGTCTAAGTCAACAAGTTTTCCAGGAGACCCTGTAAAAACTTCTGCAACAAAAAATGGTTGGGATAAAAATCTTTGTATTTTTCTGGCTCTAGCAACTACTAACTTATCTTCTTCAGATAATTCATCCATACCAAGAATTGCAATAATATCCTGTAGAGATTTGTATGTTTGTAAAATTTTTTGAACTTCTCTAGCAACTCTATAGTGCTCATCACCAACTATACGGGGATCTAAAATTCTTGAAGTTGAGTCTAGAGGGTCAACTGCAGGGTAAATACCAATTTCAGCAATTTGTCTTGATAATACAGTTGTTGCGTCTAAATGAGCAAAAGAAGTAGCAGGTGCAGGATCTGTTAAATCATCAGCGGGTACGTAAATTGCCTGAACAGAAGTAATTGATCCTTTGTTTGTGGTAGTAATTCTCTCTTGCAAATTTCCCATATCTGTAGCTAAGGTTGGTTGGTATCCAACTGCTGAAGGAATTCTGCCAAGTAAAGCCGATACTTCTGAGCCTGCTTGTGTAAACCTAAATATATTATCGACAAAGAAAAGAACGTCTTGTCCCTCTTGATCTCTAAAGTATTCCGCAACTGTCAAGCCAGTTAAGGCTACTCTAGCTCTGGCTCCGGGTGGTTCGTTCATTTGTCCATATATAAGTGCAGCTTTTGATCCTTTTCCCTCAGGTTTTATAACACCAGACTCAATCATTTCATGATAAAGATCGTTTCCTTCTCTTGTTCTTTCTCCCACTCCAGCAAAAACTGAAAAACCACCATGTGCTTTTGCAACATTGTTAATTAATTCCATAATAAGCACAGTTTTTCCTACCCCCGCGCCTCCAAATAAACCTATTTTTCCACCTTTTGCATATGGTGCTAAAAGGTCAATAACTTTTATGCCAGTCACTAATATTTCTGTTTCAGTTGATTGATCATTAAATTCAGGTGCTGCTCTATGAATTGGCCAGCTTTCGCTGGTCTTCACATCTCCCTTTTCATCAATTGGTTCACCAATTACATTGATAATTCTTCCTAATGTTTCAGGTCCAACAGGAACTTTAATTGGAGAGCCAGTATCTATAACTTCATCACCTCTTTTAAGACCCTCTGTTGCATCCATAGCTATTGTCCTTACACTAGACTCACCAAGATGTTGTGCCACTTCTAATACAAGTCTGTTACCATTATTATTACATTCTAAAGCTGTTAAAATTTCTGGTAACTCTCCATCAAATTTGACATCAACTACCGCCCCAATAATTTGTGTGATATTTCCTTTTTTCATATTATAAACTTTCCGCTCCTGAAATTATTTCAATTAATTCTTTTGTAATTGCAGCCTGACGACTTCTATTATACTTGATAGTTAGTTTGTCAACCATATCACCTGCATTTCGGGTTGCATTATCCATCGCACTCATTCTTGAGCCTTGTTCGCTAGCTGAATTTTCTAACATTGCTTTAAAGATTTGAGTTGAAATATTTTTAGGTAATAAATTCAATAAGATTTCATCTTCATCAGGCTCAAATTCGTAATTTTGCTCTGACGTCTCATTTTTTTTTTCAGAAGTTTTTAGTGGAATAATTTGTTGCTCCTGGGGTATCTGAGTTATTACATTTTTAAATTGATTATAAAAAATTGTACATATATCAAATTCTTTTTTTTCAAACTTTTCAATTATAATTCTTCCTACTTTATCAGCATCGAAATAATTTGCATTTTTTGACTCTTTAAAAGTAATTCTTTCAATAATATTGTCTTTATAAAGTCTCTTAAGTTGATCATATCCCTTGGAGCCAACTGTAATAATTTTTAATTCTTTGTCATTATTAGAAAGTTTCTGAAAAAAAGCTTTGGCTTTTTTTATTATATTCGAATTAAATCCACCACATAATCCTCTATCTGCTGTCATTACAACACAAAGATGCACCTTATCTTGTCCTGTACCAGCTAAAAGTTTTGGAGCATTTTCAAAATCTGAAATACTGTTTGAGAGGTTAAATATAATATTGTTCATTTTTTCAGAATACGGTCTTCCACGTTCTGCATTCTCCTGTGCTTTTCTTAATTTTGCTGCAGCAACCATTTTCATTGCTTTAGTAATCTTTTGAGTAGATTTAACACTTGATATTCTTTTTTTTAAATCGTCTAAACTTGCCATTTCAATTAAAATTCTTCTTAAGATCTAAAATAATCTCTTTTAATAATTTTTCATTTTCTTCATCAAGCTTTCCAGATGAGGAAATTGTCTCAATTATTTCGGGTTTTTCTGACCTACATTTTTCAATAATAGTTGTTTCAAACCTAGTAATATCTTTCTGCTCAACATCATCTAAATATCCCTTAACACCACAGAATACTGAAATAACTTGCTCAGCAACAGTCATTGGTGAATATTGTTTTTGTTTTAAGAGTTCAGTAAGTTTCGCTCCTCTATTTAATAATTTTTGAGTAGATGCATCTAGATCTGATCCGAATTGAGCAAATGCAGCCATTTCTCTATACTGGGCTAATTCAAGTTTCATAGATCCAGACACACTTTTCATAGCTTTAGTTTGAGCAGAAGATCCAACTCTTGACACAGATAGACCGACGTTAATTGCTGGTCTAATTCCTTGATTAAATAATTCTGTTTCTAAAAATATTTGTCCATCTGTTATTGAAATTACGTTTGTAGGGATGAATGCCGATACATCACCGCCTTGTGTTTCGATAATAGGTAGAGCTGTCAGAGATCCACCGCCATGTTCATCGCCAAGTTTTGCAGCTCTTTCAAGTAGTCTACTATGTAAATAAAATACATCTCCAGGATAAGCTTCTCTTCCTGGAGGCCGTCTCAAAAGTAAAGACATCTGCCTGTATGCAACAGCTTGTTTTGATAAATCATCATAAATAATTAAGGCATGCATTCCATTATCTCTAAAATACTCTCCCATGGCGCAACCTGTGTAGGGTGCTAAAAATTGAAGTGGTGCCGCATCAGATGCGGTGGCAGCGACTATAGTTGTATATTCCATTGCACCGGCTTCCTCTAAAGTTTTTTCTATTTGTCTAACTGTCGATCTTTTTTGACCAATGGCAACATAAACACAATATAATTTTTGTTTCTCATCTTGAGATTGGTTGATTTTTTTTTGATTGATTATAGTATCAATTGCAACAGCTGTTTTTCCAGTCTGTCTATCACCAATTATCAGTTCTCTTTGCCCTCTTCCAATAGGAACTAAGCTGTCAATTGACTTTAACCCTGTTTGCATTGGTTCATTAACTGATTTGCGCGGAATTATTCCCGGAGCTTTTACTTCGACTCTGGATCTTTTTACTTTTTTATCTAATGAACCTTTTCCATCGATAGGATTTCCCAAACCATCTACTACTCTGCCTAATAATTCTTTACCGATAGGTGTATCTACAATTGCACCAGTTCTTTTAACAGTGTCACCCTCTTTAACTGCTCTGTCATCTCCAAATATAACCACCCCAACATTATCACTTTCAAGGTTTAACGCCATTCCCTTTGAACCATCAGAAAATTCAACCATCTCTCCCGCTTGGACATTATCTAGACCATAAATTCTAGCAATACCATCACCAACAGATAAAACTTGTCCAATTTCAGTTACTTCTGATTTATCTCCAAATTTTTTGATTTGTTCTTTTAATATTTTGGTTACTTCTGAAGGGTTAATATCCATTTAGACCTCTATCATTTGAGATTTGATTTGTTTAAGTTTATTTTTCATAGAATTATCAATCATTATACTTCCAACTTGAATTATCAGTCCTGAAATTAAATCTTTGTCAACTTTGTAATTTAGGTTGATTTTTGAACCAAATTTGGCAAAGAGATCATTTTTAATGTTATTTACTTCATCTTCTTTAAGGTCTTTAGCCGATATTAATTTTGCTTCGATTTCCCCTCTTTTAAAAGAGCAATATAAAATAAAGTCTTTTAAAATTTTATCTAAATAAAAAAGTCTTCGCTTACTTACTAAAAATTTTAAAAATTTACCCAGCATAGGATTTAAGTTAAATTCCTCTACGAAAGCATTTAACATTTTAGTTTGATCTTCTTGTTTAAAAAGAGGGTTCTTAATAAAAGCATTAAATTCTTTTATTGATTCTAAAGCCTTTTTAATAGATTTAGCTTGATCTTGAATTTCGTCAATTGAGTTAGTCTCGATTGATAATTCGTACAAAGCTTGTGAGTAAGTATTAAAGGACATCTTGTGTGAATATTTTCAAGTTAATTATAATTTGTGATTAAAATTTCAAATTAATTAGCATATAGCCTAGACACGATCAAGCTACAGGTGAAAAAAAAAGTCCTTTTTTTTCTTTGTTAATTGAAGTTTATTGGATCAACATCAACTGAAAGTTTTATTTGGGCCGGTAGTTTAAAATTTTTTATGGTATTTTGTATTTGTTGCTGAATATTTATATTTTTATTCGATCTGACAAGTATTCTATTTCTATATTTGCCCCTAATTTTATAAATAGGTGCATTTACAGGGCCTAAAATGTTTCCCTGAGTTTTCTTTTTAAGTAATGTCACAAGATCAAATGCGGTTTTTTCTGAAATTGAAGCATCTGTACAACTTATTATAATTGACACAAACCTTTCAAAAGGTGGTAATTTAAATTTTTTTCTCAATTCAAGTTCTTTTTCTAAAAATATATATGGGTCTGGGTTTGTGATTTGAGATATTACATCATTTTTTTTATTAATTGTTTGAAAATATACTTTTGATGGCTTGCCTTCTCTTCCAGCACGTCCTGACAATTGATGATATAACTGCACAGTTTTTTCTACGCTTCTTATATCAAAGCCTCTCGAAGCTAAATCTATATCTAAAATTACTATACAATTTAAATTTGGAAAATGAAAACCCTTTGATATTAGCTGAGTTCCAACTAAAATTTTAGTTTCATTTTCAATAATTTTTTGTATTTCAATTTGTGAATTTTTTTTATTAATTGTGTCGCTTGAAAAGATTGTGGTTTTTTTTCCTGGAAAATTTTTTTTTACTTCTTCTAATACTTTTTCAACACCTAAACCACTGTAAATAAATTCACATTTTTCATTGTCAACTTTACAAATTGTTTCTAAATTATTTTTGTAACCGCAATAGTGACATAAAATCTTGTCGATCTTTTTGTGATAAACAAGATTAATTGAGCATTTCGGGCAAGTGAAATTTTTCAAACATTTTTTACAAATTACAAAAGGAGAGTATCCTCTTCGATTAACAAAAAATAATACTTGATCATTTTGTTTTAAATGATTTTCAACTTTGCTAATAGTTTTTTCAGAGAGTAAACTATTTTTAATTTTTTTTTCTCTTGTTAAATCAATTGTCTCATATTCAGGTAATCTTGCATTTTTATATCTCTTTAATATACGATGAGAAAAATACTTTCCTTTTATTATGTTGTTATATGTTTCAACAGAAGGTACAGCAGAAATTAAATTTATTGGAATGTTTTCATAAGATGCTCTTGATATAGCCATGTCTCTTGCATTATATGATACTCCCTCGTCTTGTTTAAAAGATTGATCGTGTTCTTCATCAACAACAATTAAACCTAAGTTATTAAAAGGTAAAAAAAGAGATGACCGTGCACCAATAATAGCTTTAATTTTCCCACAGCATAAACCGCTCCATATTTTCTTTTTATTTTTTGATGTAACTCCAGAGTGCCAAATGGCTGGTTTAAAACCAAAAAAGTCTATAAATTTTTTTTCAAATTCTCCTGTTAATCCTATTTCTGGCAATAATATAAGTACTTGTTTATTTTGCTTAATTTTATCCTTTATAAGATTGAAATAAACTAATGTTTTACCTGAGCCTGTTGTACCTTGAAGTACATTAACACAGAATTTATTATTTTTTTTTGATAGATTGGTAAAACACTTAAATTGTTCATCATTTAATTTATAAACAGATTTTTTAATTATTGAATCGTACTCTAAGAAATTGTCATTTATATTATTCTCAATAGCTTGATTACTTAGTAAATGAAGCTTCAAGGTCATTCCTTTTGGAACTATGTTATATTTTGAGAACCAATTTAGAAAACTTATAGTATTTTTTTTTAATGGATTAACATCTAATTTTTTAGAGATACTTTTTAATTGAAATTTTTTTGATTGATTTTGTTCAAATTCATTCCAGACTACACCATTAACTTTTTTTTTTTCCAAAAGGAACTTCTACATAGTCACCAACTTTTAAATTTATATCAGAATTGTAAGTAAATGGATGATCAAATATATTCGGGATAAGAACTGGAAACTTCATTAGTAATATAAAACTTATATTAACACCTAAACTGATTTTTCAATAGAATGAAGTTAAAAACTAGACCTAAAGGGCTAGATTTAGACAATGAACACTAAAAAGTTTTTTATCATCAACCCAGGTTTTCTCAATTTTCCATCCAGCCTCATTAGCTAATTTTTTGAAGGATTT
>CACLEU010000002.1 GCA_902606075.1 uncultured Pelagibacteraceae bacterium | reverse complement strand
GCCCCTTACAAATCTTAAAAGATTATCAAAAAAATTAGGTACAAATAATATTTTTTATAAAGATGAGTCTAAAAGATTTAATCTAAAATCCTTTAAAGCTTTAGGAGGAGCATATGCGGTTGAAAAAATTGCTAAAAATAAAAAAAAGATAACAGTGTCAACTGCTACAGCTGGAAATCATGGAATATCTGTGTCTTGGGGAGCAAAAAAAGTAGGAGCAAATTGTAAAATTTTTATAAGTGAAAATGTAAGTGCCAAAAGAGCCTATGAGATGAAAAAACTTGGGGCTGATGTAATTAGGGTAAAAGGAAATTATGAAAAATCTCTAAAAATTTGCAAAGACATATCTAAAAGGAAAGGATGGAAAATTGTCCAAGACGTTGCTTGGAAAAATTATGAATATGTTCCGAAATTAACAATGGCTGGATATTCTGTTATGATCAAAGAAATTTCTAACCAAACAAAACATTATATAACCCACGTTTTTCTTCAAGCCGGAGTTGGTGGCATGGCTGCTGGAGTGATAAGTGGAATTGCTAAATATTTTAAAAGAATTCCAAAAATAATTGTTATTGAGCCTGAGCATGCAAATTGTGTTATGCAAAGCATTAGATATGGATCGCTTAAAAAAGTTAATATCAAAAAACAGAGTATTATGGGTGGAATGTCTTGCGCAGAAGTATCTTTAGTCCCATGGCGTATTTTAAAAAATGCTGTAAATAATTGTGTGAGTGTATCAGATAAATATGTACCTCAAATTTTAACAATGCTAGCAAAAAAAAAGTTTAGTGATAAAAGTATAATTGCGGGGGAATGTTCTACTCCCGGTGTAATAAGTATAATATCTTGTTGTAATGATCCTCTTGTGAAAAAAAAATTAGAAGTAAATGAAAAATCCAATATTTTAATAATTGGTTGCGAAGGTGATACAGATAAAAATTTATATAATAAACTATACAAAATAGGTAATCAGAAATTAAAAAAAAATGATTAAAAATTGTATAGTTTGGATAAGAGATGATTTTCGATTACAAGATAATCCTGCGCTATCCTTTGCGACAAACAATCATGAATTTGTTTCTGCAATATATATTTATGACAAAAAAGATTTTGACAATGTCAGGGAAGCTCAAAAGTGGTGGATATCTAAATCATTAAAAAGTTTAAATAAGGATCTAAATAAAAATAATATTAATTTGGAAATTGTAGAAGATGATCATATTAATTTTTTTGAAAAATTTAAATCAAGTGATATTGCAGTTTATTGGAATAAAATTTATGAGCCACAAGAACTAAAAAAAGACAATGAAATAATTGCACTACTGGAAAAAAATAAAGTGAGTTACAAATTCTTTAAGGGCAACGTGCTAAATGAATATAACGAAATCACAAAGAGTGATGGCACTCCATTTAAGGTTTATAGCCCCTTTTGGAGAAATGCTGAAAATTACTACATCGAGAGTGTTCCACTAAGAAATAAATCTTTAAAAAAATTAAAAAAGATTAAAAATTTTTTTAAGGAACGAATTTCTCCTGAAAAAATTCTTCCAAAAAAAAATTGGTATAAAAAATTCGAAAAATATTGGACACCCTCAGAAAATGATGCTGAAAAGTTACTACAAAATTTTATTAATAAAAAAGTAAAAGATTACGGTACATTACGAGACTATCCAAATATCAATGGAACATCCAGACTTTCTCCTTATATAAGGAGTGGGCAGATACATGTAAGTTTAATTTGGAGAAAATGTAATGAAATAAAACCAAAAAATATTGGCATAAAAAAATATGTAAATGAAATTGGTTGGCGCGAATTTTCCCATAGTTTAATAAACTATTTCCCAGAAATGCTTAAAGGGAATTTAAGAAAAGAGTTCGACAGATTCCCATGGGTAAAAAGTAAAGAATTTTTAAATGCATGGAAGCAAGGCATGACTGGCTATCCAATAGTGGACGCTGGAATGAGACAATTATATGAAACGGGTTGGATGCATAATAGAATAAGAATGGTTGTAGGCTCATTTTTAGTTAAACATCTAAGAATAAATTGGGTTGAAGGTGAAAAACACTTCAGAAATTGTTTATTAGATTTTAATGAAGCAAACAACGTAGCTCAATGGCAATGGGTAGCTGGATGTGGTGCAGATGCAGCTCCATACTTTAGAATATTTAATCCAATATTGCAGGGTGAAAAATTTGATAAAGAAGGATCATATGTTAAAAAATGGGTGCCTGAGTTAAATAAAGTCCCATCCAAATTTATACATAAACCTTGGGAAATGGAGGACAAATACCAAAGAGCAATTGATACTATAATAGGCAAAAATTATCCAAAACCAATAGTTATTCACGAAAAAGCTAGAGCCGAGGCATTGAAAGCCTTTCAAAGTATTAAAAAAAATTAGTCACCAATATAGTGATGAACTATAGTTCTTTCATGATCTTTTAATCTATGCTCAAACAAATAAATGCCTTGCCAAGTTCCTAATATTAATTTTGAATTTTTTATGCTGAGTGAAATTTGATTATTAGTGAGTGCTGACTTTATGTGTGCTGGCATATCGTCTTTGCCTTCTGCTGTATGAATATATAATTTTTTATTCATAGGGACCAATTTATCGAAATAATTAATTAAATCTTTTTGTACATCTGGGTCCGCATTCTCCTGAATTATAAGAGAGGCACTTGTGTGTTGAATGCTTAAATTTAACATTCCATTTCTAAAACTGTTTTGTTCAATCCATTGATTTGTTTCATCAGTAATCTCGTATAACCTTTGACCTGTTGTATTAATTATCAAGTTGAAAAATTTTTGAATCACTTTATTTTAGTATTAAAATCTATTCCATATTCAGATCTAGGGCCTTTTCTCAATCCAAAAGGGCCGGACAAAAAGAGTGTTAATGGCCTTGTTCCAGGTTTTAAGTCAACTCTGTGATGGGTATTTGCTGATCTGAATCCTATATATCCTGGCGGCCTCCAATGTCTTCCGCTTTTCAGGGTTTCCCAATACCCATCTCTTAGAATAATAGTCACAAATGGAAATAAATGATTATGAACTCCTTCACCATGATCGTCAGCTAACATTTCATGTATTAATATATTAAATGGAAACCATTTTGGCCTGTATCTAAATAGTAAATAATATCTGTTCATCCAAGGTTTGGCTTCACTATATTTTGGATGTGATAGACCTCGATCTAAAACCACTTTTTTTCTACCAATTTTTTCTAAAAATTTTAAAATCATTAATTAATTTTAATTATTGCATTGTCTTTGATTATATAAAGTTCTTTATTAAAATATATAGGTCTTTGTAACTTTTCTTTATCTAATTTAAGTATTTTTTGTAAAGAGCTGTCAGAAAAATTTATGATGAACAATCTACCATTCATAGTCGTAAGATATACTTTGCTATCACTGATTATAAATCCAACTGGATAATATTTTTTCCTTCTTTTTTCATTTATATTCTTTAAAATATTGTTAATTCTAATTATATTTCCATTTTCTCTATTAATAATTATCATAAAACCCTCATTTGATACTGTAACAATATAATTGGATATAACAGCTGGTCTAATTTCTGAATTGATCTCTTGTTTCCATTTTATTATCCCAGTATTTACATCTAAAGAAAAAAATTCATTTTTATTATTAGACATATAAACTGAATTACCATCAGAAATTATATCTGAGTTTCTTAAAGTAATATTTTTGGCAAATTCTAAGACCTGAGTTGGAGTTTGCCAAATTATCTCTCCGCTATCGAAGTCTACAGCGGTTATGTCACCAACAGAATTTGAAAAAATAATTAAGTTTTTTACAACAATAATTGATTGTTTTTTTTGGGAACTTACTACTGTTAATTCTGTTGGGGCTGACCACAACATTTGTCCATCTTTTATTGAAAAACACCTAAGAGTATTCTCCATATCAACAACCAAAGCTTTTCCATCTTTAACTTTAATCTGTGAATTAAAAGATGAAGTATGTTTTTTTTTCCACTTTAAATTACCATTTTTTTTATTAATTGAATAATAATTTGCATTGTTATCTGCAACAAATAAATCATCGTTTTCAGCTGCTAAAAATAAGATTGGATTATTTTTTTTATCAGATTTTGAATAATAATTTTTTTTCCACTCTAAATTCGAGTCTTTATTAAATTTTATAACTGACCCTTTACTGTCAAAAAAATATAGATTGTTTTTATCAACTAAAATTTCAGGCTCAAATCCTGAAAAATTTTCAATTTTTGAAAATTTATACTTAGAAAGACTTTGATTTGAAAATTTTTCAAAAGTAAATCCATCGTTGTTATAATTATTATTTATATTCTTGATATTTTTTACAGGTAAATTAATTTTTAATTTAGGATTAAATTCATTTTCATTAGGTTTTAAATCTTCAAACAATATTTTAGTTATAGATTTATCTGTCGTGATTTTTTTTGATTTTGACCAAAAAGCTGAGTTGGGGTTTAAAGAACAACCTAATATTAAAATAAAAAAAAATAGATAAAACTTATTCACTGAAATCTCTTCGTAATCTTCTTTCTACATCAGTTTTTAATTTTGGATTTACGTTATCTAATTCAGTAATTAATTTAAAAAATTCTTTGGATTTGTTAAGTTGCTTGTTATGAAAATAAAAATCACCCATTAATAAAAGTGCGTGCTGTTTCCAAATACTTTTGGAATTTATAATTGGGTTTAAAATTTCTAACAATTCATTTTCAGATAACTTGTCAGAAAAGTATAATCCTTTTTTAAATATGACCAAATTCTTAAGTTCAGTATCTTTGTTAATTAATATAACATCGTTAAAAAGATCATTAATTTTATCGTGATCATTAACCAAGTTGTTGTCAATTAAATAATACAATGCTAGAGTTGAATAAGTATCGACCTTTCCCTTTATTATCTCTATCATTCTATCAGTAATTTCTTTTTGTGAATATTTTTCAGTATTAAAAATAAGGCTATTATAAATCTGGGCTAGTTTTTCTTTTTTTCTTTTCTTTATTTCATCGAAAACAAAAAAAATTATCAAAAGAATTATAATAATTGTAAAAAAGAAATAAAATTTTTTTAAATTCTTTTTTAGAAAATTTTTTATTAGTGTTACTCTTGTATTCTGATTTATTATTGTGATATCTTCATCCATTTTAGATCATGTTTCTAAGAACATATTGTAAAATTCCACCATGTTTAAAATATTCAAGCTCATTATTTGTATCTATTCTACAAAGCATTTGAATTTTTTTTATATCTCCATTTTTATATTTAAATTCAACTGATACTTTATTAGCTGGTTTTAAACCCTCTTTGATACCTTTGATAGAAATTAATTCTGAGCCATCTAATTTTAATTTTTTTCTATTTTGACCATCTATGAATTGAAGTGGCAATATCCCCATGCCAATAAGATTAGATCTATGAATTCTTTCAAAACTTTCTGCTAATACAGACTTGACACCTAATAGTTTTGTACCTTTTGCAGCCCAGTCCCTTGAGGATCCAGTTCCATATTCTTTACCTCCAATTACCACTAGTTCAGTTCCTCTTTTTTTATATTCAACAACAGCATCATAAACTGGCATAACCTTCCCCTCTGGATGAAGTTTTGTAAAACCACCTTCTGTTCCAGGAGCCATTTCGTTTTTTATTCTTATATTTGCAAATGTTCCTCGTGTCATAACCTCATGATTTCCTCTTCTAGAGCCATATGAATTAAAGTCTTTTTGAAGAACTTGGTTTTCCATAAAATAATCGCCTGTAGGGCTATCTTTTTGAATTGATCCAGCTGGAGAAATATGGTCCGTTGTTACCATATCACCCAGAATTAATAGTGGTCTCGCGTTTTCTATGTCTTCAAACTTTTCAGGTTCCTCTTTCAAATTTTCAAAAAAAGGTGGTTTTTTTACGTAAGTTGAATTTTCATCCCATTCATAAATACTTGATTCTTTTGTTTTTATTTTCTGCCATTGATCTGGACCCTTTGAAACATCTGAATATCTTTTTACAAACATAGATGCATCTAATGATACTTTTAATACCTCTTCTATTTCTTGATTAGATGGCCAAATATCTTTTAAGTATATATCTTTTCCATCATGTGATTTGCCTAAAGGTTCTTTATATAGATCTATATGCATATTTCCTGCAATTGCATAAGCTACTACTAAAGGAGGTGATGCTAAATAATTTGCTTTTACTAAAGGCGATATTCTTCCTTCAAAATTTCTATTACCTGAAAGGACAGAAACTGCGTACAATTTACCTTTACTTACAGCTTCTGAAATATTGTCTGCTAAGGGTCCAGAATTTCCGATACAAGTAGTGCATCCATATCCAACTAAGTTAAAGCCTAGTTTGTCTAAATATATATTTAGGCCTGCTTTTTCTAAATAATCTGTTACTACTTGGGAACCTGGAGCTAAAGATGTTTTTACCCAAGGCTTAGAATCCAAACCAAATTCACAAGCTTTTTTTGCTAAAAGTCCCGCACCTATTAAAACATTAGGATTAGATGTGTTTGTACAAGAAGTAATAGCTGCAATTAAAATTGAACCATCCTGAATACTAAAATCTGTGTCTTTAACATCAATCTTTGAAAAATCATTTCTGTTTGAAAATTTCTTAAAATTATCTTTAAAATTCTGCGATGCATCTGTCAGCAAAACTTTATCTTGAGGTCTTTTTGGTCCAGATATTGTAGGAACTACAGTTGACATATCTAAAGATAATGTATCACTGAATATTATATTATCACTAACCCATAAACCTTGTGCAATTGCATATTCTTTAACTATATCTACTTGACTTTTATTTCTCCCTGAAAATTCCAAATATTTTAATGTCTCCTCATCAATTGGAAAAAATCCACATGTTGCTCCGTACTCTGGGGCCATGTTTGCAATAGTTGCTCTGTCTGCCAAAGTTAAATTCTTTAAACCCTCTCCATAAAATTCTACAAATTTTCCAACAACACCCTTGTCTCTTAACATTTTAACAACTGTAAGAACCAAATCTGTAGCTGTCGTACCTTCGGGTAATTTATTTTTAATTTCAAATCCAACAACTTCTGGTATTAACATTGATATAGGTTGTCCAAGCATCCCGGCCTCTGCCTCGATACCTCCTACTCCCCATCCTAAAACTGATAAACCATTTACCATTGTAGTATGGCTGTCAGTTCCAACAAGAGTATCTGGAAATAAATATTTTCTGTTATCAAATTCTTCCATCCATACAACTTTTGACAAATATTCTAAATTTACTTGGTGACATATGCCAGTTCCAGGTGGAACAATTCTAAAATTATTAAATGCTTTTTGACCCCATTTTAAAAAGGAGTATCTTTCTGCATTTCTCTGAAATTCAATTTCAACATTTTCTTTTAAAGAATTTAAAGTTGAATATTTATCAACTTGAACTGAGTGATCTATTACTAAATCTACAGATGATAATGGGTTTATTTTATTTGGATCTTTATTTTTTTCTTTAACTGCTTCTCTCATAGCTGCTAGGTCAGCTACGGCAGGTATACCAGTGTAATCTTGCAACAAAACTCTTGCAGGTCTATAGGCTATCTCGGTATCTGATTTTTTATTTTTTAACCATGCTCTCAAAGCCAAAATTTGTGATTTTAACACTGATTTATCATCTTCATATCTTAGTAAATTTTCTAAAAGTACTTTTAAGGACTTAGGTAGTTTAGATATTCCCTCTAAACCATTTTTCTCTGCTAAACTTAATGAATAATAACAATAATTATTATTATTTATGCTTATTGTTGTTAAAGATTTAAAAGAATTTTTGTTACCTGGTTTCATATATTTAAAGTCTTAAATCGATCTCGATTTAGCACAATTAATCAATTTAATAAAACTATCATTTGTCGCAAAGTTACTTAATAATTAAGCGATAGGTAATCCATTTTCAGTCTTTTGTGACGGATGTAATAAAACTACTTTACCATCCGAGTCGATTGCTCCTAGTATTAAAACTTGTGACACTACACCGGCAATATTCTTTTCAGGAAAATTACAAACACCTATTACTTGCTTATTAATTAAATTTTCTTCATTATAATAATGAGTAATTTGGGCAGAAGATTGTTTTATTCCAATATCTTTTCCAAAATCTACCTTTATAACAAGTGAGGGTTTTCTCGCTTTTTCATTTTTTTTAACTGAAATTATTGTGCCGATTCTGATGTCTACTTTATCAAAGATATCATACGTTATTTGTTCTTTCATAAAATTAATATATAGTAAAATTTATATATGAGTACAGAAAATAATTTAGATAAAACATTTAATAGTTCTGTAAAAATACTCTCTGAACTTATAGCTTTTAAATCAATTTCAGGAGAGGATAACAATTCTATAATAAATTATTGTGAAAAAATTTTTAATGATTTAGGTGCAGAGTCATTTAAAATTTATGACTCTGATAAAAAAAGAGTAAATCTTTTCGCTTCGCTTAAATCAAAAATTAAAAGCGGTAAAAAACCAATTATTTTATCTGGACATACTGATGTTGTTCCAGTTTCGAAGGGTTGGTCATCAGATCCTTTTAAAGCAACTATAAAAGATGAGAAACTATATGGACGTGGCTCGTGTGATATGAAGGGGTTTCTTGCATGTCTTCTCGCTTATGCACCAATTTTCTCAAACTCTAAAATGGATAGAGATCTTCATTTTTCATTTACATTTGATGAAGAGACAGCTTGTCAAGGTGCTCCATTGTTAATTGAGGAATTGAAAAAAAGAGACATCAAAAATGCAATCTGTGTTGTCGGCGAACCTACAAATATGAAAATTATAGATGCACACAAAGGCTGTTATGAATACACAACTCATTTTTATGGATTAGCAGGCCATGGTTCACAACCTGATAAAGGAGTAAATGCTGTTGAGTATGCCTCTAAATTTATCCAAAAACTTTTAGAGATTAGAGATTATTTAAAAAATAACCCACCAAAAAATTCTATCTTTAATCCACCTTATACAACACTTCAAATTGGTGGTATATCAGGTGGTATAGCAAGGAATGTTATTGCTGATAAATGTAAAGTTGATTGGGAATTGAGGCCTGTAATTAAAAAAGATGGTGAATTTGTAAATGATGAAATCGACAAATTTGTTAATGAGAAATTATTAACTGAAATGAAAAAAACTTATCCAGATTCTAAAATTGAAAAAGAAATCATTGGAGAAATAATTGGTTTCGATCGAGAGGAAAAATCTGAAGCCTGCGAACTTGTCTCAAGTATCACAGGTGATAATTCAAGAAATGTAGTATCGTTTGGAACCGAAGCAGGTTTGTTTCAAGAAATAGGAATTAGCACTGTCGTATGTGGCCCTGGTTCAATCGAGCAAGCACATAAAATTGATGAATTTATTGAATTAAATGAATTAAAAAAATGTTTAAAATTCTTAGAAGGTATTAAAACTAAAGCGAATTAATTCCAACCACCAATTGATTTAACTTCTAAAAATTCTAGCAAACCTTCTTTACCTGCTTCTCTGCCAATTCCTGAATGTTTGAAACCACCAAAAGGTGCATCCACTGCTATACCTGCACCATTAACATCAACCATTCCAGATCTTAATTTCCTCGCTACACGATTTGCTTTTTCCTTATCTTGAGTTTGAATATAATTTGTTAGTCCATAATCAGTATCATTGGCTATCTTAATAGCCTCCTCCTCATTTTCGAAAGGTATAATTGACAAAACAGGTCCAAAAATCTCTGTTCTAGCTATTTCCATATTATTATTCACATCAGCAAAAGCTGTAGGTTTTACAAAATATCCTTTTTCAATACCATCTGGTTTTCCAATGCCACCAGCTACAAGAGTAGCACCTTCATCAATTCCTTTTTGAATTAATGATTGAATTTTTTTATATTGAACTTCTGAAACAACGGGCCCGATATGCTCGCCTTCTTTATTTGGGTCATCAACTTTCATTTCATTTGCAAATTGTTTTACTCTCTCGACTGCATTGGTATACATACTTTTTTCTACTAACATTCTCGTTGGTGCATTGCATGATTGCCCAGAATTTCTAAAACATCTAAGAGCTCCTCTCTCAATTGCCTTAGGATCTGCATCTTTAAATATTATATTAGCGCCTTTACCGCCTAATTCTAGACTAACCCTTTTAAAATCTTTTGCAGCATTTTGTGAAATCAATGCTCCAGCCCGGGTTGATCCAGTAAAAGAAATCATATTTATATCTGGATGACTTGTGAGTGCATTGCCTGTATTTGCTCCATCTCCATTAACTAAATTAAAAACTCCTTTTGGAAATTTAGCTTCGTGGATTAATTCGGCAAGTATCATCGCTGATAAGGGTGCTACCTCTGATGGCTTAAGAACCATTGTACAGCCAGATGCTATGGCTGGCATAACCTTTAAGCAAGTTTGATTCATAGGCCAATTCCAAGGTGTGATTAAAGCACATACTCCTTTAGGTTCATAAATAATTCTTTGATTTTTTGCATGTTCACCTAAAGGTTTTTCAAAATTAAATTCTTTCAAATATCTTATAAAAGTTTTTATGTGTGCTGCTCCTGTCCCGGCTTGAAGTTTAGTTGCAAAATCTTTTGGTGCACCCATTTCCAATGTAATAGCATTTGCAATATCTGCCCATCTTTTTTTGTAAAGCTCATATAATTTCTCTAATGGGGCAAGTCTTTCTTCCTTTGTCGAGAACGCCCAAGTTTTAAAAGCTGTTTTTGCAGATTGAACTGCCTCATTAACATCTTCTTTATTTCCTAATGATATCTTTGCACAAACATCCTCTGTTGCAGGATTAATTATATCAATTGTTTCGTAACTTTTTGGGCTGACCCATTCCCCATTAATGTAAAATTTTTTTTTATCTAACATGAAAAGAAATTAACTTATCCTTTAACTTTTGCAAATAAATTAGTCAGCTCATAAATTATTGTTGCTGCTGCTAAAGATGTAACTTCTGCATGATCATATGCTGGAGATACCTCAACCACATCTGCTGATATTAATTTCAATCCGGATAGTCCTCTAATGACATTAACCATTTCTCTTGTTGACATTCCAGCTATCTCAGGAGTTCCGGTTCCTGGAGCAAAAGCAGGATCTAAAACATCTATATCTATTGAGAGATACAATGGATTGTTCCCTACTCTTTTTCTTATTCTACTCACTATTTTGTCAATTCCTTGAGTTTGAAATTCATCACAATGAATTATTTTAAACCCGAAACTCTCGTCATTTTTTAAATCATCTCTACTATATAAAGGACCTCTAATCCCAACATGCATTGATGCATCATCAAGAAACAAACCTTCTTCTCTAGCCCTTCTAAAAGGAGTTCCATGCGTAAATGGTGCTCCCATATAAGTATCCCAGGTATCAAGGTGAGCATCAAAATGTACTAACGCTACAGGTCCTTCATTAATTTTGTTTACCGCTCTTAGAAGTGGAAATGCAATTGTATGATCACCCCCCATGCTAATAATACCACCTGTTTGTTTCAAAAGATCGATAGCTCCATTTTCTATTTGATGTATTGCTTCTTTTATATTGAATGGATTACAGGTTATATCACCAGCGTCTGCAACTTGTTGAACTTTAAATGGTTCAACATCATAATCTGGATGGTAATTAGTTCTTAAATGTCTTGAGGCTTGTCTAATACTTTGTGGCCCAAATCTTGCCCCTGGTCTATAACTTGTTCCAGCATCAAAAGGAATGCCAACAATTGCTACATCACAACTTTCTACATCTCTAAGCTCGGGCAATCTTGCAAATGTGCTTGGTCCTGCAAATCTAGGGACAACCGTTCCACTTATAGGTTGGATTGTATCTTTATTTTTTTTCTTCATTTATTTAATCTAACATATAATATTCTATTAAAGTATAATCATAATTTTCCAATGAAATTAAATTTTTATATAATATTGCTATTATTATTCTCATTTATAGCTAAAGCAGATCAAATTTTTGAATTAATAAAGATACCTAATTTAACTCTACATAAGTTAGAAAATAAAAACTCCTTAGCTTACTTGAAGCCTATTAAAGATTTTTTTGTTGGTTCAAGCTATAAAAATGTTAGTTGTAAAAAAAATCAATCTCAAAATTTTAATAAAAAATATTTAGAGACCCAAAGAGGTTTCGATAGATATAATGATGATTTTTTTAGAAAAATTAAGTTAAAATACATTGTTTTATGTAGTGAACTAGAAATAGCAGGAATACCTGCGCTTGGATTTGCTAACCCTGAAATGAAGACACTTATTTTAAATATAAATTCCAACAATTCGAATTTTGAAAGAGTATTACATCATGAGGTATTTCATATAGTTGAACACAATTTTAATAAATATTTTTCAAATATTTCTTGGGGTGGTTTAAATTCAAAAGAATTTAATTATTCAGCATGTTCAACATGTTCTAATAACTACAGTTTAGAAAAAATTTACAATAGCAAAGGATTTGTATCTGAATATGCAAAATCAACAATATCTGAAGATATGGCGGAAACTTTTTCTTTAATGATGTCAGACAATAATTTAATTCTAAATATGATTAGTAAAGATGAGATACTTGATAAAAAAGTAAGAACAATTAAAAATATAGTTAAAAAATTAGATGTTAAACATCAATTTTAAAGATGCTAAAGAAAATCAAACAAACAAAATCTGAAAAATTATTACTAATTTTTTTAATTTTACTTGCAATTTTTTCTTTTATTTCTTTTACTTTAATTAAGAATAAATGCTTGTTTGTTGAGAAAGTAAATCTTACAAAATTAAATTTTAATAATCCTGAAAATATCGTCATCTTAAATGTTTCATGTGGTAATGTTGTAATCGAACTTTTGCCAAGTATTTCACCAAATTCAGTCGATAGATTTAAGAAGCTAGTTAAAAACAAAGAATATGACAATGTTGCATTTCATAGAGTTATTGAAAATTTTTTAGTACAAGCAGGAGATCTCGAGTTTGGTAGGAAAGATAATATAAATTACACTTATATAGGTAGTGGAAGATCTAAATACGATTTAATAAAACCAGAAATAGATAAACCATTTGAATTCAAAAAAGGCACAGTAGCTTTTGCAAAAAGTAAAAGTGGGGATTCAGAGGATAGTGAATTTTTGATCCTTTTGGCTGACGCTTTTTTGTTTGAGGGTGAATACACTCCTTTAGGAAGGGTTATTAGTGGTATTTCAGCTTTGGAAAAAATTAAATTTAATGACCAATCTGAATATGTTTTAAGGCCAGATTTTATTAACTCTTTAAAAATGTTATCTGATATTAATTAACTAGTGGCTTTCCAGTAGCTAGTGTATGTCTTATTCTATCTTTAGTCTGATCTGTTTCAATTAAGTTCATGAATGACGTAAGCTCTAATTGGTATAAGTTATCCTCAGTTAATAATTTATCTGAAGTAGTATCTCCACCGCTTAAGACATTTGCAAGCTCTGTTCCAACTTTAATACCATGATCTAATATTACTTTTTCGTTATAAAGTTTTTCCAATACCTTAATCATTTTTTCTTTTAATGGTTTTCCTGATAATTTAAATGTACACTCATTTGGAGATTTAAAATTTTTATTTTGATCTATTATTTTTTTTGATTCTGAAAAAAGACTATTTCTATTCATTATTTTTTTATCTTCTGGTCTTAAATATTTCAAAGGCTCAGCTTCAATTGGAGAAGTGGCAGTTTTTGCATAACCAATAATTTCAAAAACTTTTAACGGGGCAAAGTCAGGATCGCTTTTTGCTTCAGAAGTTTGTGACCATCTCCATAACATTTCTTTACATCCACCTCCGGCTGGGACCAATCCAACTATGCTTTCTACTAATCCAACTACTATATTTGTATGAGATGCAACGAAATTACTTTGTACTAAAACTTCAAATCCTCCTCCTAAAGTAAGACCGGATGGAGCTGAAACTACTGGATGTTTTGAATATTTTAATTCTTTGCAAGTATCTTGAAAATATTTAATAAATTTTTCTATTGATTTATAATCATTTTTTTCTGCAAAGTTCATAGTATAACTAAGATTTACACCTGCAGAAAATTGCATACTTTCATTTATCACTATTAATGGTTTATCAGTTGCCTTTTTAAGAGCATCCATAGAGTCGTAATCTAATGCGCAAGCCTTTGTGGTAAATTCGACAATATTAAAGTCTTTAAATCTATATATTTCAGCTGACTTATTTTTATCTGTTTTTGTTGCCCTAGGTTTTACTTTTCCTAAAGTTTCAATATCAGTATATAATTGCCTAGAACCATAAAAATTCTCATCTTTTGTTTTTGATAAATTTTCTAAAAAGTCGTTGTTTTTGAAATCATCTATTCGATTAAAAAATTCGTTAACCCCAATAGATTTAAGCATCTCGAAAGGTCCCATAGCCCAATTAAATCCTAGTCTCATTGCTTCATCAATGTCGTTGAATTTATCTGTGATACCCGGAACTAATGATGAGGCATATTTAATTATTTTTGATATGACTGACCATGAATATTCACCATATTTATCTTTTCTGTTTATTAATTCTTTTAGATTTACAGTATCAATTCCCATGTCAATTTTTTTAGAGGGAGAATAATCACCGGATTCTAAATTTATAGCCTCTAATATTTTTTGGTCATTTGCCTTATTCATTCGATAGAAACCACCCTTGCCTTTCCTTCCTGTATAACCAGTCTCAATTAATTTTTTAACTAAGGGTATTTCTTTAGCAACTTCTTGAAATGAATCTTGCTCAGGAAGCTCTTTTATAAAGCTTTTTAGTACATCAGCCATAAGGTCTATTCCGATTAGATCATATAAACCAAAAACACCTGTTTTAGGAATTCCCATTGGTCTTCCAAATACAGCATCAGCCTCTTCAATTGATAACTTCATTCTGAATGCTTCAGTCATGGCTACTTGCATTGCGTAAACACCTATTCTATTTCCAAGAAAACCTGGTGTATCATTACAGACAATTGCACCTTTGCCTAATTCATTTTCACAAAATTTTTTTAAAGAATCTATCTTTTTTAAATCGTTATTTTCATTTTTGACGATCTCTAAAAGTCCCATATATCTAACAGGATTAAAAAAGTGAGTTATACAAAAATCTTTTTTTTCATCATTGCTTAAATGTTCTGATAAAATTTTTATAGGAATTGAAGATGTATTAGAGGATACAATTGCTCCTGACTTTCTATTTTTAAATATTTTATCATATATTTTATGTTTTATATCTATTCTCTCAACAACAGCTTCCACAATCCAATCAGCTTTTTTAACCACATCAAAATCATCGTTGATGTTGCCAACTTTAATATTATCAATTTTATTTTTGTCGATTAGAAGTGGTGGTCTAGATTTATAAATTCTTTCTCTAGCCTTTGTGCTAATATCAGTAGTTAGATCTAAAAGAGTAACAGGCACATTGGCATTACATAGATGGGCAGCTATTCCACTACCCATAGTTCCAGATCCAATGATGACAACACTTTTAATCTGCATTTGTTTTTTATCTATTAATTCCTCTGAGTCTTTCAGATCTTCTTCTTAACAACTCAGCTGTAACAAGAATAAGTGTAGATAAAATAATCAAACATGTCGCAACAGCAAGAATTGTAGGACTTAGCTGTTCCCTTAAACCTGTCCACATTTGAATTGGGATTGTTGTATTTTCCAATCCAGCTAGAAATAATACGACAACAACTTCATCAAAAGAGGTTACAAAAGCAAATAAGCCACCTGAGATTACACCAGGTAAAATTAAAGGTAACGTAATTTTCATGAAAGTATTAACTGGATCACTTCCAAGACTTGATGCGGCTCTAGTTACACTATGATCAAACCCGGAGAGAGTTGCGGTCACTGTTATTACTACAAATGGAGTTCCCAATATTATATGTGCTAGAACTATCCCAGTATGAGTTGCAGCCAATCCAGCTTTTGCCATAAAAAAGAAAATGGCCACACCAGAAATAATTAAAGGAACAATCATTGGAGAAATTAGTGTTGCCATGACCAATCCTTTGTAAGGCATGTGTCTACTACTTAAACCTAATGCTGCAACTGTTCCTAAAAGAACTGATCCTAGTGTTGCAAAAATGGCGATTATAAAACTATTTTTAGCTGCGAGACCCCAAGGATTTTTTGTTCCATAAATCATATCCTTATACCATCTTAAAGAAAATGCGTCCGGATCAAGATTTTTCATACCCTCAGAAAAACTTAAAAATTCTTCAGCATTAAATGATAAAGGGAAAATTACAAATAAAGGGGCTATCAAAAAGAAAAATACACAGGCACAAATAAAAATGTAAACATAATGCCAAATTCTGTAATGTGGTTCAGTATATTTAGGTAGTGCCATAATTATCCTAATTTAATATTATCAATTCCAACTAATTTATTATAAATCCAGTATATTGCTAATACCCCAGCAAGTAACATTAGTCCCATTGCTGATGCAAAGCTCCAATCCAGAGTACTTTTCATGTGAAAGGCAATCTGATTACTTATCAAAGTTCCAGATGCTCCGCCTACCAGTGCAGGTGTAATATAATATCCAATAGCAAGTATAAAAACTAACAAACAGCCAGCTCCAATTCCAGGAATTGTTAGGGGAAAATAGACTTTCCAAAATGTAACAAATGGTGTTCCGCCTAGGGATTTTCCAGCCCTCATTAAGCTTGGAGATATAGTTTTCATTACACTGTATAAAGGTAAAACCATAAAGGGTAATAAAATCTGCGTCATAGCAACGTAGGTTCCAGTTTTATTGTACATCATTTCAGGCCTATTATCGTCGGGCACTAATCCAATCATGACAAAAAAATCATTAACAACACCTTGTTGTTGAAGAAGTATCATCCAACTGGCAGTTCTAACTAGTAGGGATGTCCAAAATGGAAGGAGTACACATATCATTAAAAGGTTACTATACTTCATTGGTAGTGTTGCAAGAAGGTGCGCAATTGGATACGCCATTAAAAAACATAACAGAGTAACAAAAAAGGCTATCTCCAAAGTTCTAAGCCAAAGTATTCTATGTATTCTCCTATCTTCTTCGACATTAACAATTTTGCCCTCCTCGTTTTTATACATATCCATGCCTTTTAAATATTTTGAGCTGGTATATGCTGGTGCTCTTCTTTTGATAGCTCGCCAATATTCAACATTAGCCCACCTTTTGTGAACATCCATTATTTGTTCTTTATAATTTCCTTCTTCAAAGTTTTTGGCTTTTCTTCTCAATTTTTTTAAAATACTTTTAAAACCATTTTTAGTATAATTTAATTGAGTGGATAATTTACCATCACGTTTCTCCTCTACTAACTTTTGAAAGTCCAAATAAAAAGATTCGAATACTTCTTCAGGTGGCATTTCATTTCCATCCCATTTCTCCATTGATTTAAATGTTTTTGGTAGCATTTCAGTCACCATTTTGTCATCCACACTTCTCATCAACATGTCTCCAATTGGAAAAATATAAGTTATAAGTAAAAATAATAATAGGGGCGCAACTAAAAGAAATGCTTTGATCTTATTTTTTCTTTCAGCTTTTTTAAGACTTACCTCAAGCGGTATGCCATCTGTCGTTAAAATTTGTTTAGTTTCACTGCTCATAAAATAAAAAAGGGCGGCTATAAATAACCGCCCTTAATATAATATATAATTTTAGTCTTTAAAACTTAAAATTATAGACCAGCTTTCATTGCTTCCCATTTTTCACCAAGCTCTGTACCGTTATCAGCCCAGAATAATGGATCTACTAAGAAGTAATTTTTTGTATTTGCTGGCGCAGTCGGCATTTGTGGTACCATGTTAGTCTTACCATCTTTGTACCACGGCTCGCCTTTTGCCATAACTTTAAGTGATGATTTTCTCCAAGGTGCATATGCAATATATTTTGCACTTCCAGCTAAACCTTCTGTACTTGTCATCTCCGCTAAAGCTTTTTTAGCATCAGCTTCGTTTGGTCCACCCTTAACTAGTACGAAATATTCGTAGTCAAGACCTTGACCATCCCAAACTTGTTTAATTGGAGCACCTTCACCGATCTCTGCGTTGAAGAATCTACCATTCCAACCAGTTGCCATAACAACTTCACCAGATACTAATAATTCTGGTGGTTGAGCACCTGCTGACCAAAATACACATCCACCGTTAGGGTCTGTGCAAAGCTCTTTGATCTTGTTCATTGCTCTGTTTACACCTTTTTCAGTTTCAAGAGCTTTGTAGATTTTTGATCCACCTTTTCCTGGTTTAATACCATCTGCTGCTAAAGCGATCTCTAAATTTGTTAAAGCGCTTTTGTAGATAGCTCTTTTTCCAGGGAATTTTTTTGTGTTAAAGAAATCTTTTATAGTCTTTGGTGTGCCTTTAACATTACTCGTGTTGTAAGCATAGTTCCAAGAATATAAAATGTTTCCTACAGCACATTTACTTGGCATTGGAGCAAAGAAATCTTTACTCGCAGAAGTACCATCTGGAGCTGCTGGAAAGTCTTTGTCGAAATCAAATTCTACAAATAAACCTTCGTCACATCCAGTGATCGTATCCATAGCAAAAACGTCGATAATATCCCACGTTATTTTGCCTGCCTCTTTTTGTGCTTTAATCTCTGATAATCCACCTGAGTAGTCGACCCAATTGATCGGTACACCAAGTTTTTTAGCAGTAGGGTCACCATATCCTAGCTTTTGTGATTCTGTATACGCTCCACCCCAAGATGCAACAGTAACTGCAAATGCTGATGAGCTTATAGAAAGAGCAAAAGTTAGAACTAGTAACAATTTACTTAGTTTTTTCATTATTCCTCCGTTTAAACGTTTTTTAAAAGACTAATTACAGCAATATATGCGTAAGGAGTCAATAACGCATTTGGCTAATATAGCCTTGTTTTATCTATGTAATTTAATTGTAACTTGTTTTTATTTTGGATCTAATGCTCTTGCATCATAACTGCTCCAGCTAACATTAATCTGGTTTCCCATTTTTATATCCATATTAGCAGAACTATTGGGCACCTTTAAAATAAATTCTTTATTTCCTAACAAATCAATTCTTACTCTCGTATGATCTCCATGATAAATAATTTCCTCAATTTTGCCGTTAAAATTGTTTTCCAATTTATCTTTAGTGTTTATTAAAGCTCTTTCAGGTCTTAATGAAACTGTAGTTTTGTCACCATTAGATTTTACAGATACTGGATTAGCAATTATCTCAGAACCATTTGATAGTTTTACTTTACATTGATCTTTTTGAAAGTTTGTTACTTCTCCTGCAAAAGTATTATTTTCTCCAATAAATTCTGCAACAAAAGAATTTACAGGCTCCTCATATAATTTATCTGGTGAAGAAAGTTGTTGGACCTTTCCGTCATTAAATACTGCAATTCGATTAGACATTGTAAGAGCCTCGCTTTGGTCGTGCGTAACATAAACAACAGTGACACCAATACTTTCATGAATATGTTTAATTTCATATTGCATACTCTCTCTAAGATTTTTATCTAAAGCTCCCAAAGGTTCATCCATCAAAACTACCTGAGGATCAAATACTAAAGCTCTTGCAACTGCAACCCGTTGTTGTTGACCACCAGATAATTGTCCGGGCATTCTATTTTCAAAACCAGTGAGGGATACCATTGATAATGCTTTATCGACTTTTTTATCTATATCATCTTTGTTTATTTTTCTTACCTTAAGTGGAAACGCTAAATTTTCAAAGACAGTCATATGAGGGAAAAGTGCATAATTTTGAAAAACCATTCCTATACCTCTTTTATGAGGTGGTATGTTTGAAATAGGATTTTTGTTTAAAAAAATTTCCCCATTAGTTGGTGTTTCAAAACCAGCTAACATCATTAAACAAGTTGTTTTTCCTGAGCCAGATGGTCCAAGCATTGTAATAAACTCTCCCTCAGCGATGTCCAAATTTAAATCTTTTACAACAAGTACTTTCCCATCGTAACTTTTGTCTACTTTGTCGAATTTTACAAATTCTAAGTTCTTTGACATTAGGTTATGTTTAAAACATTTGTAGAGTATTTTTTCAAGTTTTTTATTTTACGTGTAAATCTCTCGAAAAATTGCATAATAACTCATTTCCCTCATCTGTTATCCTTATAGACTCAGACGCCTCAACTCCCCAATCACCAAATTGCATAACAGCAATCATGTGATAACACACATTAGGTTTTAATATAGTCATGTCACCTTTGGATATATTAATAGTATGCTCTCCCCAGTCTGGTGGATATCCTATACCTATTGAATAGCCCGTTCTAGAATCTTTTTTTATTTTGTATTTATCTAATACTTCCCAAAATTTTTCTGCAACATCATTTGCAGTATTCCCAGGTTTGCTAGCATTTATTCCTGCCTCCAAAGCTTCGTTCGTTGCATTCATTGCATCAATTTTTTTTTGCTCTGGCTTACCAAGATTTAATGTTCTTGCCATAGGCGCATGATATCTTTTGTAAGTACCAGATAATTCAATAACAGTAGCTTCCCCATTCAAAAATTGTTTATCGCTTGCAGTGAGGTGTGATGCAGATGTACCTTTGCCAGTAGGTAGCAATGTCGCAATACTTGCATATTCACCTCCATAATCACTTGTTCCTTTAAACAATGTTTTTTGAATTTCAGCTACTGCATCGCATTGCCTAACGCCTGGGTTAATTGTTTCCATTGCAGTTCTCATTGCATTTTCTGAAATAATTGCGGCTTTTTTCATAAAATCTATTTCCGTATTTGATTTAACTACTCTTACCCAATTAACCAGTCTTTCTGAGTCACTGATTTTAGCATTAGGCAAACCTTTTTTGAGTTTTTCATAACAGTATGCTGTAAAATAATGAGCATCCATCTCAACACCAATATTAAGTTTATCCCACTTATTTCTTCTCAATAAATCAACTAGTGCATCATAAGGATGAGAGGGCCAAGTATGAATATATTTTTCATCATAAATTATAATATTTTCTTTTTTTAAATAAGTTTTAATAAATGCACCACCAGCATCTTGAGATCTGATAAAGCATATGGGTTCATCAGAATTTAAATGTACTATTACACATTGTGCATAATAGAAAGACCAAGCATCATAACCAGTTAAATAATTTATATTTGCAGTATCTTGGGATATCAAAAGTTCGATACCCATTTTTTGCATTGACATTTGAACTTTTTTTAAACGATTTTTATATTCTTCCTTTGAAAAACTCATGATTTAATATTAAAAAAATAAGCTTCCGTAACCTTTTATAAAGTTGTTTCTATTTATCTTTTCTAAAGTTTCCCAGATCAAAGCTTGGTTACTAGATAGGACAGTTATATCTAATTTTTTTTCTAATTTTTCAATAATATTTAATACTGGTAATGAAGTGCAAGAAACAAACAAAGCTTCAGCGTTTTTATGATCAATAGAGGATAAAATATCAAATAGTTTATCTTGATCTACTTTGCCAATATCTATGTCAGATTTTATATCAAAATATGTATTTGAGGTAATTTCAAAATTATTATTTTTGAAAAAGTTAACTACGTCGTCATTAACACTTTTAATATAAGGCGTTACTATTGATATCTTGTTTATCTTTTTTTTCTTTAATGCATTCAATACTGCGGTACTTGGTGCAGTTACATTTGCATCTGGTTTTGCAAGATTGATCTTTTTTTTTATATTATCATAACCAGAAACAATTGTGCCTGAAGTACAGCCATAAACTATGCAGTCTATTTTCTCTCCAGGTAGAATATTTTCAGTGACAGATGTAATATTATTTGTCATTTTTTTTAAATTATCAGCTGTGACAGGATTATAATTAGTTATTCTGTTAACAAAAAGATCAGCTGAAATCCCATTAAAAACTTTTAAAAAATCTCTTTCTATCATTACATCTGTTGCCAATACAATTAGGCCTACTCTAGGATTTGTTTTTTTTATAAATTTGGGTTTAATTTTTTTTGAATTCATATTAATAAGTTATATTATAAATACAAAGATACCAAGTTTAATGGTTATGTTAAGAAATAGAATTAAAGCTAATTTAAAGATAATATTTTTAATATTATTTATTAATGTCTTAATATTAATACCAAAGTCTTTTGCCGAAAAAGATAAAGAAATTAAAGTTGGCATTTTACTAGGTTTTACTGGAGTGGTTGAAAGTTTAACCCCATCAATGGCTGAGTCAGCAGAATTAGCATTTTATGAAATAAATAGTGATGCAAAATTAGCTAATGAGATCACTTTTAAAATAAAAAGATACGATACAACTTGTAATAATATAAAGTTAGCAAAAAATGCTGCATCTAAGATTGTTAAAGATAGAGTAAGTGCAATTATAGGAGCTGCATGTCCGAATGTTACAATCGAAATTGCCAAAGAATTTTCAATCCCGAAAAAAATATTAATGATCTCACCTTCAGATACGTCTAATGAATTAATAACCTTAAAAGATAACGGTTTTTTATTTAGAACAACTCCATCAAAAATCAGAGGCAGTCAAATATTAGCAGAAATAACAAAAGACAGAGGTATAAGGAGTGTGGCTATTTCTTATGGTAGAGACAACGATTATGAAAAGTTTGCAAAAGCTTACAGTGAAATACTAAACAAAAATAATATAAAAACATCAATAATGGTTCCACATATTAAAAATACAAAAGATTATTCTAACCATATTTCAACTTTAACTGCTGCTGGAGGTGATGCTCTTGCTGTAATAAGTAATATTAAGTTAGGAGGTGATCAAATTATCAAATCAATGTTGGATATTGGTATGTTTAATGTTTTCATTCTTCCAGATGATATGATTGAAGACAAAATAGTTGACGAATTTAAAAATAAGAATTTAAAAAAATCTTTTGGTTATTTGCAAGGATTGACGAATATAGGAGCAGAAAAATTTATAAATTTAGCTCAACAATCAGGTATAGATCCAACTAGTCCTTACACTGGAGAATCATATGACGCCGCGGCTATAATTATTTTATCAAATTTTTCAAAAATTTATTCTGAGAAAAAATCAATAAAAGATAATATTTATTCAGTAGCAAACAAACCTGGTACCAAGATTTACCCAGGTGAAATAAAAAAAGCTATAAAAATTTTAAGAGAAGGAAAATTCATAAATTATGAGGGAGCAACAGGTGTAGAATTTGATGAAGCTGGCGACTCATTTGGTTCATTTTTTGAAGTTGATTTAAAGAGAGGAAAAATTAAAACAAAAAAAATTAGATAAATTTTAATAGCTAAATTTTTTTGATGGATATATTTTATTCTTAACTTCTTTTCTAAATTTTTTTACTGCTAAATCTATGTGCTTTCGAATATTATAAAAACTCTTTATAAACTTAATAGAAGTTAAATTAAGACCAATTAAATCATCTGTTACTAAAACCTGACCATCACAATGAACAGAAGATCCTATTCCAATTGTTGGAATTTTTAATTCTTTTGTAATTTTTTTCGCCAAAGTTGTCTCTATACATTCCAATACAATTGAAAATACTCCGCTTTTTTGCAACAAAATTGCATCACTCAATAAATTTTTTCTCTCTTGTTTTGTTTTTCCTTTATATCTGAATTTACCTTTTTGGCTTTGTGGCAAAATACCTAAATGACCCATCACGCTAATTTTATTTTTTTTTAAGTGTTTTATAATATCTATTATTTTTTTTCCTCCTTCTAATTTAACTGCATCAGCTTGAGTATTTTTTATTATTTTTTTTGCATTAAATAGGGCCTCACTTTTATTTCTATAAGTATTGTAGGGCATATCTACAACCATTAAACTTTTTTTGATCCCTTGCCTAGCACTTTTGGAATGTTCAATCATCATATTAAGTTTAACTTTTTTTGTAGTATCGTATGAGTACAAGACTGAACCTAGAGAGTCACCCACAAGAATTATATCAGCATAATTATCTAAAATTTCTGAAATATTTTTCGAATACGAAGTTAAACAAATTATTTTTGTTTTATTTTTTTTTAAAATAATTTTTTTAATTTTTAAACTCATAAAATTTTACTAAGTATATTATGAGTTTCCATATTATATAGTTTGTATAAATTTTCAGCATCCTTTAACTGAATTTCTTTAAATTTTATTTTTGATCCAGGTGGTAACTGTACAAGTCTACCATAATCAGCGCTTATAACGACACCAAATTTAGGATAACCCCCAATTGTACCATGATCAGATAATAAAATTATTGGATTACCGTCAGCCGGTACTTGGATTGTCCCTTTTACAAGACCTTCCGATTTAATATTTGTTTTTTTAAGATTCTTTAATTTTACACCCTCTAGTCTCATACCCATTCTATCTGTAAGTTTAGAGACTAAAAATTCTCTCGAAAAAAAGTCATTTTTTGACTGCTCGGAAAAATAATTAAAATTAGTTCCTGCTAATACTCTAATAAATTCTATCTTGGAATTAATAAAATTTAACGATCTTTTAACCAATTCATTGGAATTATTTAATATAAGTTTTTGACCATTTGTTATCTTATTTCCTTCATTTGGTCCAACTCTAGCTCTTACTGTTGTCGAGTAACTTCCCCAAATTTTATTTAATTTAAAACCTCCATTAATAGAAAGATATCCATAAACGGATTTATTTGTTGAAATAATATCTATTATATCTCCATCATTTATTTCAAATGTCTGGTAACATTTTCCATGATTTTCTATATTACTTTTTTTTATAATCTTAAAATTCACATCTCCAGTCACCACCATGTATCTTTTACTACCAAAAAATTTTAGAGCAGGTCCTTGAAATGCAAACTCAATCATTGGATCATTTTTCTTGTTATTAACGATTTTATTTGCTATTTCAAAATTTCTTTTATCCATCACACCACTGAAAGGTAAGCCAATATGATAAAAATACTTTCTTCCGTTATCTTGAAAAGTAGAGTTTAAACCTCCTCTTATTACCGAAAAATAATCATTTATCATAAAATTTTATAAAGTCTTTTTTATTAATTTTATAAAAAGTAACCTCATCGCCTGGGCTTATTAGATTTGGTTGATCCGGGTTTTTGTGATTAAAAATTTCTATCGGTGTATTTCCAATTATATTCCAACCTCCTGGACTTTCAAAAGTATAAACATTGCAAAATTGCTCAGTCAAACCCACTGATCCCTTTGGAACTGTAACTCTTGGAGTTTCCAGTCTATCTAGCATAATTGTTTTTTCTAAATCACCCAAAAAAGGCATTCCAGCAACAAATCCCGTCATATAACAAAAATAAGTTTTATCTAAAAAAACTTTTAATATTTCATTTTTAGTTATCTTAAGTTTTGTTTCAAGTCTTTGTATGTCTAATGAATATTCATCGTCACAACATAAAGGGATTTCAATTTTATTACTATCATTTGCTATTTGATCCTTAAATTCTAAATTAAGTAAGTCTTCTTTTAATTTATCAAAATTAGTTTCATTTAAGTCAAATGTAATAATTAATTTGTTATAAGAAGGAGACATGTTGGTAATTCCATTTACATTTTTTGTTTTTAGAGTTTTAAAATATTGTATAACTTTTGAATTTGTAATTTTATTAACTTCATTTCCAAAATCACAATATATTGCTGCGTCACCAAGATTAACTATATTTTTAATCATACAATGTTATACTTCAGCATAAAATTTTATGGAAATTAATATTAATTGTGATTTAGGTGAAAAATCAGAGTTACATTCTACTAAATTTGATCCAGACTTGCTCCAGATTGTTAATTCAGCAAATATAGCATGTGGTTTTCATGCAGGTGATAAGGAAACAATGGTAAATACAATTAAAATTTCAAAAAAAAATAATGTTAGTATTGGTGCTCATCCCTCATTTAAAGATCCTTTAAACTTTGGGAGAAAAAGGCATAACTTGCCTGAGGAGGAGATTAAAAGACTTATAATTGACCAATATGAAATACTACAAAATATAGCAGAAAGACTTGATTCAAAAGTAACGCATATCAAGCCCCATGGAGCGTTAAATAATATGGCTTGTGAGGACTTAAATTTGTCAAGAATATTGGCAAAAACAATTTTTGATATTGATAAAGATTTGATTTACTTAGTACCAACTGGTTCAAAGATGGAAGAGGCAGCTAGAAAACTTCAAATGAAAATAGCGTGTGAAATATTTGCGGATAGAAATTATGAAGATGATGGAAATCTTGTTTCAAGAACTAAACCTCATGCAATTATAACCGACCCAGAAAAATGTAAAAAACATGTTCTAAATATGGTAGAAAATCAATCACTTAATTGTATGTCTGGAAAAAAAATAAAGTGTGAGATTGACTCTGTCTGTATTCATGGCGACAATATAGCTTCTCTTGAGACTGCAAAACAAATTAAAAAAGTTCTTGAAGATAATAGTATATACCTTAAACCTTTGGATAATTTAAAAAAGTTTCGTATATAAAAATGAAAAAAATTATATTTATTATTATATTAATTTTGTACAGCTCTTCAGCATTTGCTGCAGGGATGGGTTCTAAGGAAGGAAAAACCACAGCCAGTTCAGGGGTTAAAGCAGCTACAAAATTTGATATTGGAAAAAAATTTGTATCTAAAGCTAAAAAGTATGAGAAAAAAAATAAAAAAGCTAAGGCTAAAAAAACTTATGAAAGAGCAATAAAATATTTATTGGAGGCTAATTCGGAAAATCAAACTGATCCAGATACTCTAAACCTTTTAGGTTTTTCACATAGAAAAATAGGTGATTTTGATAGTGCTGAAATTTATTATTCTCTCGGGTTAGAAATTGATCCTAAGCATGTTGGAATAAATGAATACATGGGGGAACTTTTTGTTGCTACAAATAGAATGGATGAAGCTAAAAAGAGATTGGCTGTTTTAAAGGATTGTAATTGCAAAGAGTATAATGAGCTTAAACAAGTAATTGATGGAACAAAACAGTCTAAATATTAATTAATATTTTTTATCATTTGATCAGGTAACCACATTACAATTTCAGGAAAAATTATTAATATAATTGTTGCGAGTATCATTAATAAAAACAATGGGAATGCACTTCTTGCTATAAAACCCATATCTTTTTCTGCCATTCCTTGAAGTACAAATAAATTGAACCCGACTGGCGGAGTTATTTGAGCCATTTCAACTACTACTACAAGAAATATACCAAACCAAATCATGTCAAAACCTGCTTGTCTTATCATAGGTTCAATTATTGCCATTGTTAAAACTACAGCAGATATACCATCTAAAAACATGCCTAAAATAATATAAAAAATCATTAAAACAAAAATTAAAAAATATGGAGAAAGCTCAAGACTATTTATCCATAAAGCTAAATTTCTTGGTAGACCAGTAAAACCCATAGATAAAGATAAAAAAGCTGAACCAGCTAAAATAAAAGATATCATACATGATGTTTTTGTTGCACCCAGTAGAGAGCTTTTAAAATTGCTCCAATTTAAACTATTTTGGAAATAAGAAAGGATTAATGAACCAACTACCCCTAAGGAAGCAGCTTCAGTAGCAGTTGCTATTCCTGTATAGATAGATCCAATAACTGAGAGAATTAAAATAATTACCGGTATTAATTGGCCAGATCGTTTTATTTTTTCAAAAAAACTATATTCAGTAAGAATATTTGGCATTTCTTTTTTGTTAAATAAAGACCATGTTATTACGTAACCCATAAAAATTAGCGCAATCATTAATCCAGGTATAATTCCGGCTACAAATAATTTTGCAATAGATTCTTGAACAGTAACTCCATAAATGATTAAAATTATCGAGGGTGGAATTAATAAGCCTAAAGTTCCTGAACCAGCAAGACTACCTAAAAGTATCTTCTCAGGATATTTCCTTTTTCTGAGCTCAGGGATTGACATTTTTCCTACTGTTGCAACTGTTGCGGCTGAGGAACCAGAAATTGCTGCAAATAATGCACACCCAACAACATTTACATGAATTAAACCACCTGGTAGCTTTTGCATCCAGGGTGACAAACCTTCAAACAAATTTTCCGATAATTTTGTTCTAAAAAGTATTTCACCCATCCAAACAAATAAAGGTAAGGCTGTTAGAGTCCAGGAAGATGAGGTACCCCATATAGTTGTCGCCATCGCATCCCCTACTGGTCTAGAGGTAAATAAAGTCATTGCTATCGCAGAGACTCCGATCATGCTTAGAGCAACCCAAACACCAGTACTCAAAAATAATAAAAGTACAGTAATAAAAAATAAACTTAATAAAATTTCAGTCATTTATATAAATACTTTTTATCAATTGGTGTAAAATACATATTGATAGAATTATGGATCCAATTGCCAAAGGTAATTGGGGAATCCAAATTAATATTTCATCAGCACCTTCGCTTCGTTCCTTAAAATTAAAAGAAACTATAAGCATTTTAATGAAATAAAATGCTACATAAGCAGAAAAAATTGATGCAACTGATAAACACCATATTTCAAATATTTTTCTGAATTTTTTATTAAGCTTTTCTAGAAACAAAGTAATTCTTATGTGACCACCCTCAGAAAATGTGTATGCCAAAGCGAAAAAGGTTGATGAAGCCATGCAATAGCCGGAATATTCAGATAAACCTCTTATATAAAATTCAAATATCCTTGACGAAACTCCTAATAAAATAAAAATTGCTATTAAAATTAAAAAAAAGGCCGCTAAGTATCCAGAAAATTTATATATTTTTTTTAAATAATTATCGATTTTTTCAAGCATATAGTAAAAAGGCCGTTAATAAATAACGGCCTTTTAAAAGATTATTTAATAAGCTGATAAAACAGATTGACCTCTTGAACCAGCTTTTTTGGTCCATTCAGACGCCATTTGAGATCCAACCTTTTCGAAATGTTGTTTCAAAGAAGAATTAACTTTACCGACAATCATTCCAGCATCAGCTAAAGCTTTCTTATCATTTTTATTTCCCATTTTTGAAAGTTGCCAACCCTTTCTCTCTGCAAGAGCTGCTTCTTTCATGATCAAATCTTGAGTTTCTTTGTCAAGTTTGTCCCAAGCTTTTTTGTTAGCAATAATCATGTTTTTCGGAAACCACGCAGCTATATCATAGAAATATTTTACTCCGTTCTCCCATATCTTGCTATTTTTTCCGGTTGTTGGTGAAGTAATCATACTTTCAACTGCTCCTGTCGAAAATGCTTGTGATATTTCAGCTGCTTCAATTTTTGTAGGCGACATACCAGTTAACTCAGCAATCCTTATCGTAGCACCGTTATAGGCTCTAAACTTCAAACCTTTTAAATCCGCTACATTATTTATCTCTTTTTTAGAGTATAGTCCTTGAGCTGGCCAAGGCACTGCATATAAAAATACCAAACCTTTAGCATCTAAACTTTTAGCTATTTCAGCTTTTGAAGCTTTATATAATTTCATAGCATCAGAATATGATGAAGCTAAAAAAGGTAATGAATCGATTTCAAGCAAAGGATCTTCCTTTCCTAATGCTGACATGAATCTTTCACCTATCGGTGCTTGCCCAGTTCTAACAGCTCTAAAGATTTCACCACCTTTAAATAATGACCCACCTGGATGTGTGACTATTGTTAATTTACCACCACTTTTTTCAGTAACATTTTTTGCAAATTCAGTCGCATTTGCCGAATGAAAATTTCCTGCTCCATAAGCAAGAGCCATATCCCATTTTTCAGCACTTGATACATTAGAAAATAGAAGTAGCGATGTAAATATTGAAATAAAAAATTTAATTATTTTCATTTAAACCCTCCTTTATATAATTATATTTGATTATTAAATTAATATTAAATCAATAAAAAAATTGTCTACTTTTAATTGAAAAATCCTAATATTCATTTATTATCCAATTATTCTAATGGAACAATCGCTATTTTTTGAACAATCTATAATTCTTTTACAAATAATATTTATCGATATTATTTTAGCAGCAGATAATGCTATAATAATTGGTCTAATAGCTGCAAATTTTGTTCCAAAACATAGAAGACAAATTATACTTTGGGGTGTAGCTGGAGCGCTTGTTTTTAAAGTAATTTTTGCGATTTTTGCTACTTATTTATTTAAATTTTATTTTATCAAAATTTTAGGTGGGCTGCTTCTAATTTGGATAGTATATGATTTGCGAAAAGATTTGTTTGAAATTAAGAAAGTAAAATCACCGACAAAAGTTTCAAAAGAACCATCTTATATACAGAGTGTCTATAAAGTTTTGTTTGCAGATATAACGATCAGTTTTGACAACGTAATTGGTGTAGTTGGTGCATCAAAAGGATATTTTGGTTTTATGATTTTTGGTTTAGTTTTGTCAGTAATTTTGACCGGTGCTTTGGCAACATATCTTGCTAATTATATTCAAAAACATTTATGGATTGCTTACGTAGGGTTAGCATTTATTTTAATAGTTGCAATTCAACTTATTATCGGTGGGCTTGTAGATTTAGAAATTTTAAAAGTAGCCGAGGAATTTAAGAAATATTTTTAAATATTAAAAATGAAAAATTTGCTAATAATTATAGTATTTATTTTTTCAACACAGTTAGTTCAAAGTCAAGAATGTAATTTAAATCCAGAGCGAGGGAGTAAAAATTATATTATTGGCTATGGATCCTTAATGGACAAAGAGTCGAGAATTAGAACAAATAAATCAGCTTTTGTAGTGAAACCTATTTTAATTAAAGGCTTTGAAAGAACTTGGGGCCTTCAGGGCAGAATGTACAAAATTACCTTTTTAACAATCATTAAAAAAGAAAACTCAGCTGTTAATGCAGTTTATTACCCAGTTTCAATAAAGGACTTGGATAAAACTGATAGGAGAGAGAGCGGCTATTGTAGAGTAAAAGTTGAAGGTAAAGACTTAAGTTTTTATGGAAATAAAATTAAAACTAAAAATAAAAACTTTTGGGTTTATGCAGCTAATCCTGGAAAAATAAAAAAACCAAGTAATAGTCATCCAATTGTTCAATCATATGTCGATTTATTTATAGGTGGTTGTTTTCAGATCAAGGAGAGATATAAAATTAATGAATTTCCAAAACAATGCGTAGAAACAACTACTGAATGGTCAAAGTACTGGGTAAATGATAGAGTGCATGCTAGAAGGCCATTCCTAGTGCCAAATTTTTATAAAATAGATAATCTTTTATCGAATTTCTTTGATTACTATTTAGATAATAAATACCAATAATTACATTTTATACTCAAAATTTTGTGAAGTTTCATTCACGCAGACTTCAATTGCTCCATTACTTAAATGAAACTTTCTAGCCATATCTGTTAGTGGAGAAAGTGTTACTAATCTATTTAAATGATTTGTTTTTTTAATTTTTTTAAAAACTTCTTTCACAATTAATCTGCCACCACCTTTTTTTTTTGACCAAACAGTGTAAGCAATAGCAATTTGTCCAACCTTAAAATCTCTATTTATGCTTTGTAAATATGCATCTTTACTCATCATATCAAGTTCATCCACAGTTTTAGGAATGCTATTTGTAAAAGCAAAACACATTACGGCGTGTATTTCATTTTGATATTTTACACCATAAATTTTTCGCCCATAACTTGTTCTAAACTCGTTATCTAGTTCTGGTCTTACCGGATCCTCTAAGGTATTACAATTAGGCAACTCAATAATCTCAGCACCTTTAACCCAATCAAATAAATTTTTTACAGATTTTCCAAAATCAATTTTTCTACTCTTAATAGAGCTGTTGAGTTTTTTAGATATCAATTCTTTTTTCTTAACAATCGATCTTTTAAATATTTTGCTTTTTCTTTTCAAAGCAACTTTTATTTTTCTTTTTAATGGTTTTTTTTCTGACATTATTAAAATATATAAACTAATTAAAATTTATTAGATTGTGACTTTTTTAACCTTTTAATTATCTTATTAGATGTTTTTTCCAGTAAACTATAAAAACCAGCCTTTCTTAAATCATTAACAGCCTGTTCATTTAGACCACCAGGCGTCTGTGATTGTTTGACAAGTTTTTTCAAATCTTTTTTATGTTGAAGTGCATCCTCTGCTAGTGCGTGAAATAAAGATGAAATATATTTTTGAGCGTTATCTTTTTTAATTCCTTTTTTTACTAACCAGTTAGACAATGAATATAATATTTCGTAAAAAGGAGCCATCATTGCAGAGGTTGCCCAAAAATTCAGGGATAAATTTTCATTATTAATTTCAACTGTTGTTCCTAATTTGTCAAAGAACTTCTTAATTTTTTTATTAACTGGATAAATTGGAATTGGACCCTTGCGTAAAGAAATTGGAGGCAAAGGTATTGCTCTTACGATATTTTTTTTTAAACCAGTAATTTTTTTTAGCTGGGTCATATTTATAGTAGAGATAAAACTGATGATCGTTTTATTTTTACGAAACCTTAATTGATTTAAAATTTTATTTCCAATATTTGGAGTAACCGCAAGAAAAATCCAACTAGATTTATCTATTATATTTTGATTATCATTTAATATAATTATTTTCTTACTTTTTGCTTTTAAATTTCTGGATATTATTTTGTTCCTCTTTGAAATATAAATTTTTGTAATCTTTAATTTAGAATCAATTATGCCTTCTACTACAGCCTTAGTTATTTGACCTGAGCCTATAAAACCAATTTTCATAAAGTATTAATAACACTGATTTATACTAATGAGTAAAAAAAGAACCTCTAATTCTCAACAACTCTCGACTCAGGTTTTTGTTCTCCTTAAACGGTTTTCTTCCATGAAGCCAAAAATAATTGTTCGCTAATACAGCGGAACCTACGGGTAGCTCAGTAACAATTTTATTTTTACTTTCTTCAAGAGAGTCGGATAATTTCTGTAAAAATATTCCTTGTCTCATATTTTGTGGCTCTGGAAATTGGTCAATATAAGAAATCTGAGGTCTTCCCTCTTTATCTGAAAAAAAAACAGGGTGTTCTACTTTATATCCAATATTTTTACTTTTAGGTGAACCCCAAATAAAATTTTGTCTACCAACAGGATCCTTATAGAGTGTATCACAATGTTCCCAATCATCTAAATGGAGCATCGCAGTTTCGCCTCCTTTTGCATTTCTTTCTTCGAGCTTGGCCATAATTAACCAATCTGTTTTTTCTCTAACGTAAGTTCCATCAGTATGTAAGTCCATATTGGTATATGCTTTTCTTAAATATGAGTCACTTTTATCCTCATGTTTTACGTGAAATCTTGCATAGTATTTTCCAGCCATTGCATCATGATTGGGTGTTCCAATTAAATGAGTAATAGATGTAGATAATTTTGTTAAAAAAATATCATTCACATTTTTATTTTTGATGTTTGTATGAAAAATAATACAACCTGTGTTTCTATCATTAATAATTTGTTTAATAAAATGGCTAAGCTTATTCTTTGATAAATCGTCAAGGCTCTTTGCGATTGTGAACCTAGTAAAAGGTTTGTATTCAAGTGCGGTTAAATCAAATTTATTAAATGGAAAAGTTAACTTATTAATAAAATCATCCTCAAAATTTATATTAATAATTCTGTTGGATAATTTATGCTTACTTATTCTCACTCCATCAATATTTTGTACAAAATCCATTCAGTAATAATTTAATAAATTTTTTTATCTATTTCAAATTTTAAAAAAAGCACTTAATGTTGATAATAATACACATGAAAATATGGTTGGATATACCAGATTTCTTTTTGTAATAAAAAACATTGCTATACACAAAAGTACGATAATAAGCCTCAAATTAAAATCAACATCTGCAAGCATTCCTGATGGAAAAATTACAATTCTGGCTATTAAAGCAGCTAAAGTTGAATAAGCTAAGCAATTAAACCATCTAAAAATTTTTGAGTCTTCTGATATTTTTTGAGATGTTGCTACTCCCAATAATCTAGATAAATATGTGGCTAAAGAAGTAACAACTATTGCTAAAAAAAAAGTGCTAATCATTTTTTCTCACCTACAAAATAAGCGACTGTACCAGCAACGAAACCTCCATATAAAATACACCATTCTGGAGATAGGCTATAAAATAAAGGTCCTAAAATTGAACCAAGAATTATTGATATTTTAATTTGAATAGTTTTCATTGCGTCAATCATCATGCAAATAAAATAAATTGGGTTCACTATCGCTAAACCAATCATGATATCTTTGTTTAGATAATCTGAAGATAAATAACCAACAACTGTTGACAATATTGCAATTCCCCAAGTTGCTGATCCAATACCTATCCAAAAATCAATTCTGTTTCTTTTGTCAAAATTTAAATATTTATCTTTTACTATTAGCCATGATGAAACTGCAACAAAGTGGCAAGACAAATAATATTTCCATTTTGGTTGACTTTTATGCATCAATAACGGCATTAATGAAACTGTCATGGGATAAAGTCTTAAGTTAACTAACCAAACTGCTATAAATATATTTAATAAAGAGGCTCCTACAATAAGAGACTCTGCCATTACAAGAGATCCTGGTAAAGCATAGGTAAAAAAAGTTGAAAGAATGCTTTGCTGTATTGAAAAACCTACATTTTTAAGTAGCGCTCCAATCGCAATAAAGCTCGCAGCTAAGGCTAAAGCTGGACTATTAATTCCTTTAATTGAAAAAAATCCTTCAAAGAAATATTTTTTATTTATCATTAGCCACCAAGGAATAGTCTGCCAACATCTGGGTTGTCTAACAATTCTTCACCAGATCCTGCTATTGCTGTTTGGCCTGAAACCAAAACGTAACCAATGTCAGCAAATTCTAATCCCTTTTTAGCATTTTGTTCGACAAGTATAATAGTTTTTTTTTCATTTTGTTGAAGGTCTCTTAAAATATCAAAAACCATACTTATGTATCTTGGTTCCAAACCAATAGATGGTTCGTCAACAAGTAATACCGATGGTTTCATTACTAATGCTCTTGAAATTTCTAATAATCTTCTTTCCCCACCAGATAAAACTTTTGCTGGCTGATTTCTTCTATTTCTTAGTCTTTCATATTTTTCAAAAATTCTCTCTGCTTCTTCATAGGACTCGTCCACTTTATCTTTTATGTAACCACCCATCAAAAGATTTTCTTCTACAGTCATGTCAGGGAAAACTGAGTTATCTTGAAGTATGTAAGCGATACCAACTGATTTTAGTTTTTCTGCTGGTGTCAAATTAGTTATTTCACTGTTATTTAATTCAATTTTACCAGAAAAAATATTGGTAAAACCATAAATCGAATGAAGTATAGTGGATTTACCAGCACCATTTGGTCCAATTAAACATAATGATTGTCCCTTGCTAACAAAAAGATCAAAATTATGTAGGATTTCCATTTTACCATATCCGGCATTCAAGCCTTTAATAGTTAGGTGAACGTCTTTCGAAGATAATTTTTTTAAATCCATTGCATCAGGTGCTTTTCCTAAAACTTCATACTGGTTTGACATTATTGAGCTCCTAAATATGCGTCGATTACTCTTTTATCGTTTTTAATTTCATTTGGTGACCCATTGGCTAATAATTTACCATGAGCTAAACAAAAAATATTTTCTGCAAGTTGCATGATTACTCTCATATTATGCTCTATTACTAACAAAGTAATTCCAAAGTCTTGATTTACTTTAATTAATCTATCTATAATACCATTAATTAAAGTTGGATTAATTCCAGCCGTAGGCTCATCAAGTAAAAGCATTTCTGGCTCATTCATCAAAGCCATAGCAAGTTCTAAAAGTTTTTGTTGTCCAAAGGATAAATCACCTGCTCTTAATTTTCTTTTTTGATAAAGGCCAACAAAATTTAAAAGACTTTCCGATTTTTCAGTTAGATCCTTTGGTATTTTTGTAAAAATTCTAAATATACTCTCATCGCTTCCCTTATGACTTATTAGCATATTTTCTACACAATTTAATTTTCCATAAATTCTGGTTTGCTGAAAAGTACGTAATAATCCAAGTTTTGCAATTACCGGCACTGGCAATTCTGAAACTTCTTTGTTATTAAATTTTATTGATCCTTTATCTATTGGGTAAGTTCCAACAATAGAATTAAACAATGTTGTTTTGCCAGAACCATTTGGTCCTATTAATCCAACAATTTTTCCCTTTTCAACTGACATAGAAATATCAACATTTGCTTTTACACCACCAAATGATTTGCTAACATTATTTACTTCTAAAATTGTCATTTAAGTTCTACTTGTGCCTTTCTATCCGCTTCATCTATAACCTCTCCAAATTTTTCAGGAAATTTTTCTCTTAACCAGCCCATAAGACCTTCAGGAAAATAAATTACAATAACTACAATTAAAACTCCTAAAGCAACATACTGCCAACCCAAAAAGAAAGTCCAGAAACCCTCTTTAAAAATATGAAATAAAGTTGCACCAATTACTGGGCCCCATAAAGTTCCTTTACCGCCCAATATTGCCATCAGTACCATGAAGACACCCATTTCTCTTCCGTCAAATGCAACATCAGTTGAGTCTATATAACCCACAAGACCACCCATTATTCCACCAGCAAGACCACAGAAAAAAGCTGAAATCATCCATCCAATTATTTTGTATTTCATTGTTTCAATACCCATAGCTTCTGCTTTGTCCTCATTGTCTCTTATTGCATTTAAAATTAATTTAAATCTTGTTGGGTAAATTGATTTTATTGCAATGAAAGCAAGCACAAGTGCTAAGAAACTTAAGAAATAAAAAAACTCACCCCTAGCCTCTAAACCTCCTACATCTGGGAAAGGAGGTGTTGTAAAACCTTGGCCTGCTCCAATTATTTCTATACCACCTGAGATTTCTCCAGCAGCAACCCCTAGACCTAAAGTACAAATTGCAAAATAATGTCCTCTCAAACCTAAAATTGAATAACCAATTAAACCGGCAATAATAGTTGGGATGACTGCAGCAAAAACTAAACCTGCTGCCATGCCTTGAAAGAATTGATTGGGTGTATGAACAAATGTTTTTTCTCCTCCGCTTTCTGTCCATTCAGCTAAGGGGAAAAACATACCAACTTGAACTGATGCACATAAATACATTCCAAGTCCGTAAAATAGGATATTGCCAAAAGAGTTATAACCCATCTCGCCACCTTGAATGTTCCAAGTCATAGCAAGAACAATTAATACACAAAGTATTGAGAGCTGAACTTTAAATGCTGGAAATACAAATGGGGCTGCCAATCCAAATACTAGTAGGGTTACATATAATATTAGGTTCTTATTCATTTTAAGTATTCTCTTTTTCTTGATAATTTAAACCTTCTATAAACTAGTATTAATACCAATAATAAGAAGACTGAACCGATCCTGAATTCAGTTCCTAAAAGATAATCTGCAAATTCCTCAAAAACTCCCAAGCCCATTCCAGACATTGCTACTCCGGGTAAATTTCCAAGACCTGCAACAATTACAATCATAAAAGATCTAATTGTATATGGCAGACCCATATATGGATGAATGGTAAAAGTTATTGAAATTAAAGCTCCAGCAACACCACATAAAGCAGCATTAATACCAAATGTTGCTGCATAAACTTTTTCTGTATCGACGCCCAAGATTTTAGCTGCTCTAGAATTTTGAGCTGTAGCCCTTATCGCGCGGCCTAGCTTTGACTTTTTCATATAAATTACTAAGCAAATTGCAAAAACAATACTAACTACGGCTGAGAATATTTTTGAATTTGGCAAAACTACGTTGCTATCAAACAAAAAGGTTGTTCCATAACCTGAATTGGCTAGGACTACGTCTGCCCCAAATGCAAAATTCATTAATTGCATGAAAAGAATACTTATTCCAAAAGTAGCTAAGATTGAGATAAATAAGTCTCTGTCTACAACTTTATTAATTACTAATTTATAAATTCCAACTCCAACAAAATACATTATGATTGGTGAAACAATCACTCCCCATGCGGGATGGATACCATATAGATACATAAAGTATGCTATATACCCTCCAAGAATTACCAGATCACCTTGAGCAATATTGATGATATTCATGACTCCCCATTGAAGAGCCATCCCATAAGCAATTAAAGCAAACAAAACTCCCAAAAGAATACCATCCAAGCAAGCCTGAATAGTTATCATCGGATATTGGAAAACCATGAAATCCATAATTTGCCTTAAAAAAATACCCCCTAGAGTTTAGGGGGTATTATTATTTGTTTGTTATCTTTTTGACCAGCTAGGAATTGGGTGAATTAATTTTGCTGAAGCCCATTTTGTTGGTGCTACAACTTTATTTTCACATTTTCCTGAGTCGTCACACATTACTTGGAAAAGAACCATTGGTTTGTCAACATTTTGTCCACCTGGTGCGAACTTTATATTTCCATAGAATGTTTGCATATTTGTTGCTGCAAGAGCATCTCTTACTTTCTTTTGATCAAAAGAATTAGCTCTCTCAAAGGCATCTTTAAAAACTAACAATGCCGCAGAAGACTCAGCCGATTGATACGGTGGGTCATACTTAAACTGCTTTTCGAAGTCTTTTGCGTATTTCATTCCAGTTCCAAAGAATTTATCTTTGTAAGTTAATGATTTATGCCATTGAGAAGCACATAAAGCATACTGTGAATTTTTACCGTGTTGCTTAGAAAGCTTAGCGGCATCACAATGTGTCATTGCTAACATCGGAACATCTACTTTCATCTCAGCAATTTGTCTAACTGCTGTTAAGGCTCCCTTCGTATGTCCTGATACAACTAGAACATCTGGCTTCATTTGTTTGACTTTAACTAATGTTGCAGCCATATCATTCAACTCTTTTGGAAGCTTATCGTCGATTATAATTTCAGAGTTAGTTCTTTTTGCTGCCTCTAAAATTCCCAATCTAACATCTTGTGAGAAAGCATCTTGTTCAAATGCTTGTGCTATTCTTACTGGTTTTCCATTATTCTTTTCCACAGCTAAATCAATAGCTACATCAAGATATAAATTAGCTGGAGCTAGTACTGCAAATAGATATTTGTAACCTTTGGTAAACAAAGATCTAGAAGCACCATTCGCTTCAACCATTGGAACACCATATTTTTCCGTTACTGGTGCGATAGCTTTTGTCAAACCTGAACTGTAAGGCCCAAGCATGAATTCAACACCATCTTGTGAAATTAATCTTTCTGCAAGTTGTGCTGCTCTTTTTGGATTCGACTCATCATCGTAGTAGATAATGTCAAATTTATAAGATTTTCCCCCAACTTTTACTCCACCCATGCTGTTAATTCTTTCAACAGCTAAATTGTATCCATTCTGAGTATGAACACCGTTTGATGAGTATTTTCCAGTTAGAGAAATTGCTGCTCCTAAAACTATTTTGTCACCAACTACTTTTGCAAATGATACAACTGAAGTTGATAATAAAATAGCTATTGCAGAAACAAACGTAATGATTATTTTTTTTATTTTCATTATTTATTCCCTCTATTAATTAATAATTAGTTAATTAAACTAATAATTAAATTATTTTGCAAGCCAACATATGACGCGATCGAATTAATAATTTTGTGTAAATCCAATAAAAACCCCAATTATGATAAGTGCACACGCTGAAATTGTGTTTATTGTTCTTGGGTTTGCCTTAATCCATTTTAAAAGTTTGTTTGCAAGAACTGCATAACCAATTAATGAGAGAAAGTCTAATACCATGTAGGTAATAATTAAAATTATAAATTGTGTAATATAATTTTCATTGAAATTTATAAACTGTGGAAAAATTAATGGAAAAAATATCCATGCTTTTGGACTGGTACCCGCAACAATAAAGCCATCTTTAAAAAAAGATAGCAAAGTTTTTGATTTAATAGAACTTTTTTTAAAATTTTTTGGGCTTGAGTTATAGATATCATAAGAAAGATAAAATAAATAAGCAATACCAAACCACTTAAGTATATTTAAAGTATCACCGTTGTTAGAGATAAAAGATCCTATGAAAAAAATTACTAGAGTTGCCTGAACTAAATTTGCTGTGATGTCACCTAAAGCTGCCCAAACACATTTTTTCACACCATAATTCATGGAGTAAGAGATAATTACAATTCTTGGCGTTCCCGGAGTTATGAACAAAAAAAGTATAATTTGTAAAAAAAGGAAATAATCAGTGGGAAACATTTTTGGGATAGTCCTAATCAACCGGGAGCTAAAGATGGCTAGATAGGACTATCTAGATTAATATAACATGCCCTTTAAAAATTGCATTAATGTTTTTTTTAATATTTATTAATAATTTATGAAAAAAAGTCGCAGACCTATGACAAAAGTAAAAAATCCAGAGCCCAAAGTGGGCAGTCAGGATTGGGTGGTTTGGGCTGCTTGGGCAGATCGTATAACTTTTGAAGACATTAAATCAAAAACAGGTATGTCTGAGGGAGATGTTATAAAATTGATGAGAAAATCTCTTAAACCGTCTTCTTTCAGACTTTGGAGAAAAAGGGCAAAAAGACAAAGTATTAAACATAGAAAAAAGTTTGAGGAAACGAGAAAAGAAATAAGAAGAAAAATTAAAAAAAATGACTATATATAAATTATGAAAAAAATTACTGTTTATACAGGACCTGTTTGTAATTATTGCGATGCTGCAAAAAGATTACTAAAAAGAAATAACGCATTGTTTACCGAAATTAATATTGCAGAGGTTGATGGAGCGTTAGATGAAATGCTTAAAAAATCAAACGGTAAAAGAACTATTCCACAAATATTTTTTGATGATCAACACATTGGTGGTTATGAAGAAATTAGAGCCTTAGAAAAAGATGACAAACTTCAGGATCTTTTAAAATAAAATAAAGTAAACTATCAAAAATATAAGTGCGTATTCAAAATAGCTTTTAAATTTTGCAATTTGATTTTCATTAAACTTTTGATTTATTTTTTTTTTTAAAAAATAAAATCCTAAATTAACTATTATTAGTCCAATTATTAATCCAATAAGAACAAATTTTATTTGGAAATTTTTATAACCAAAATAAATTGCTGCAATTAAGGTAAACCAAGATACTTTTGTTATAAATATTTTAAATATAAGCCCAGCTTTTTTACTAAATACAGATTGAGTTTTTATTATTGAATAAGACCAGATTATTCCAATTAAAAAACTAGTAAACTTCAAAATCATTTATTAAAAAATTGATTATTGAAGTGAAATAGTTACTGATGGTTCATTAATATACATAGAACAAGCTGTATCTTCAACTCCTATAGCTGTTGCAGTATTAAATTTTACTTTAATTACTGGTGCTCTTAAAGTTTTTTGATACGGAGCAGTGAGTTCATAAACCATTACTGCATTATCTCCTGAAACTGTCATAGATTTTGCTGATTCAGGTGATGAATAATCAACATCAATGTTCGAACTTCCAACAGCGCCATCTCTAGTTCCATCAGAAGCACCGTAGCTTCCAGCATTAACTAAGAACATTGTTTCAGCAACAGCAGTACCACTGCTAGCACCAACTGTCATTTGAGTTGCAGTGGCATTATCACCACCATCTGTTCTACATAAACCTCCATCAACAGAAATACTTGCTGTGATAGTAAATGTTCGACTAATAGTAACTCTTAAGTGTGTATAAACTATTCCAGGAGGTATTCCTGTAGTAGGAGCATAAGAACCTACATCAGCTCCTGCAGTTACTGATGCAATATCAGCATCCATATCTTTTTCTCCAAGAACGAATGGAGATGTGCATGCTAAATCTGTACATAACTCAACTTTTTTCATAGTCACTTGATATTGAGTAGGTTGTCCTTCATCTGAAGCTGTATAACCTCTTTCAATTATGAAGAATGTAAACAATAAAATAAAAAATAATTTTTTCATAATTTTAGTTACCGTTTGTTATCACAACACCAGTGCTCTCAACTTCTAAAGTAATAATATTACTTCGCTTGACTTTAGTTAACATTTCTTCTCTTACATCAGAATTCTCAAATGCAGTGGTTGAAAAACCATCAGATATTGTCGGCCTATCTTTTCCACCAAATTTGTAAGTTAGCTTTATAAAATCCATACTATCGCTTATGTTATTATCGTCATAGCCAGCTTTAAGTGTTAAGTCATTTGAAAGATTAATTGTTGTTGAATAAATATCTCCCTCAGAGTCACTAGAAGCTTTTATAGCTTCCCATGTATAAGAGTTATAAGAAACATTAGCCCAAGGCGCGTATGGAAGTTGACCTTCAATTTCAATATCGTATCCATCTAAAACTCTCTCTGTATCAGATCCGACATTTTGTGAGCCACCCATTGCATCTAAATAATAGTTTCCAGAAACATTAAAATTTGAAGCTTTCAATTCCGTACCTAAACTTATCCTGCTATTAAATTCTTTATCTAAATCTATAAAACTATTTATCCCCCAAAAATAACTTTCATCACCAGATAAAAATCTCTTGCCCACTCCATAATTAAGTGATTGTCTTGTATCACCTAAAACGTGATGACTATTAAACTGAGCTTGGTAAAATGTTAAATCTTTTTCGTTTATTGAATATGGTCGAACAATCATTATTGTGCCGGTTGGCTTGTTTTCATTCTTTGTTGATATAGATACTTCGGTCTCTCCAGGTCCATCTAATACATTTTGTAAATATGTCTCTGTTTTTTCTGAGCCTTTATCGTAAACTTTATTTATTACGTCATTTAAAGTATCTGCGGATACCTCGGCAGCAAAAAACAAAGATATAAATATTGTTAGAATTTTTTTCACTGGTATTTAATAATTAATTTTTAAGTATTTTACAATTAATTTTTTGCTTTAAATACTAAGCAAAGACCATTACTGCAATATCTTTTGCCAGTAGGCTTAGGCCCATCCTCAAATATGTGACCATGATGACCGCCACAACTTTTACAATGATATTCGGTTCTTGCATAACCGATATGATGATCTGTTTTGGTATCAAATGCATCTGGTAGAGATTCAAAAAAAGATGGCCATCCAGAACCACTTTCATATTTCTTTTTCGAATCAAAGAGTTTTTTATCACAATTAGCACAATGATAACTTCCTTCTCTTTTTTCAAAATTTAATTCACTAGATCCTGGTCTTTCAGTTCCTTCCTCAAATAAAATTAATTTTTGCTCTGATGTTAAATTAGGATTTTTTTTCATATTATAGATGCGCAAGTTTTGTGTAATATAGCATGAAGTCTTACCAATGTTTCAAAATCTTTATTGTAACCGCCACCTAAAACTCCACAAATAGGAATATTTTTTTCAAAAAAATTATTTATTATCATTTCATCTCTTTTTTTAATTCCGTCTTCAGAAACTTTTAATTTACCTAATCTATCGTTTAAATGTATATCAACCCCTGCTACATAAAATACAAAGTCATAATTTTCTTTGTTTAATAGTAAAATATTTTCCTTAAGTTTATTAAGATATTCTTCATCTTCAGCGTTATCATCTAAGCCAACATCTAAATCACCGTTTGTTTTTTTTGCAGGATAATTAGACTTGCAATGCATGCTAAATGTAAAAACAGATCTATCTTTTTTGAAAATTTCTGATGTTCCATTTCCTTGGTGAACGTCAAGATCTACGACTAATATATTTTTAGCATAGCCTTTTGATTGTAAATATCTAGCAGCTACAGCCACATCATTAAACACACAATATCCAGCACCTTCATTATAACTCGCATGATGACTGCCGCCTGCAGTATTGCATGCAATTCGATGATCAACTGCTAGCTTACTTGCCAATACAGTTCCGCCAGTTGCTCTAAAAGATCTATTAATAACGCTATCGTTAATCGGAAAACCAATTTTTTTTTGTAATTTAATATCTAATGTTTTTTTTTTGATACTATTAATGTAATCTAAAGAATGTGCTCTACTCAAAGTATCTATAGAGCAACAATTAGGTTTATAAAATTTATCAACAATATTTTCACTTAATATGTATTTAGCAAGTTCACCAAATTTTTTTATTGGAAATTTGTTGTCATCATTAATCTTTGCTACATAATCTTCATGATTGACAATTGGTAAATTCATTTAGCTAATTACTCTTTTTGGTTTTCCATCTAAACATGCCTCAAGATTTTCAAACATTTGTGTATAAAAATTTAAATAATTCTCTGCTGTAACATAACCAAGATGTGGTAAAATTAAAGCATTTGGAATGAATCTTAATTTGTGATTTTCAGGTAAAGGCTCCAGGTCATAAACATCAATACCAGCTCCTGCTATAATATTTTTAGAAAGTGCCAAAATTAAATCATTTTCATTTACAATTAAACTTCTTGAGGTGTTTATTAAAAAAGCACTTTTTTTCATTTTATTTAATTCTTCAATAGTTATGCAATTTTTGTATCTTTCTCCCCCTTGAACATGAATAGAAAGATAATCTGAATTTTCAATTAAGTGATCTTTGGTAACAGGCAAAACACTTAATTCTTTACATTTGTTTAAGTCTAAATTTTCACTCCAGGCAACAATTTCCATGCCAAAAGCTTTAGCGATACTAGCAACTTTTGAACCGACTTTTCCTAAACCAATTAAACCTAAAATTTTACCCTTCAGCTCTAGTCCAACAGTAGTCTGCCAATAACCTTGATACATATTTTCTATTTCATTTTTGAAATTTCTGGCTAAAGATAACATTAAAGCTATTGTTAATTCGGCAGTAGAATTTGCACTTAGATCGGTGCCACATACAATTATTTTTTTTTGACTAGTTGCTTCTATATCTATTGCTTTATTCCTCATTCCACTGGTCATTATATATTTAAGGTTTGTTAGTTTAGATATTACTTCTTTTGGAAATTTAGTACGCTCTCTCATGATCATCAAAGCTTCAAACTCTTTAAGATTACTAATTATATCATCCTGATTTAAGAAAGGCTCATTAAAAACTTTAATGTCGTATTTATTTGATATTTTTTTTGAATCTATAAATTCTTTAGAAACATTTTGATAGTCATCTAAGATCGCAACTTTAAGCATTTACTTTCCTGTTAGATAAATAAATTCCGGTAAGAATAAATGCAGCTCCAACAAAATGATACATTTCAAATTTTTCTTTAAATATAATTATAGCCAAAACTGCACTCAATAGTGGCATCAATTGAATAAACATGGTGGCTCTGTTTGGTCCAACTATCTCGATGCCTTTCTGCCAACAATAATATGCAGCTAAAGCAGGAAAAATCACAACATAAAGTAGAATTACAACAAAAGATTTGTTCAGATTTAACTCAAGACCAATTGATCTCTCGTAAAAAAATTGTGGTATTAAAAATATAATTCCAACTGAAACCATTAATTGTATTAAAGTGAATTGAGAGAATTTAAATTTATTTTTTTTAAGTAAAGTTGAGTAAAGAGCCCATGTAATTACACAAACCAACATCCATAAATCACCTTTATTAAAACTTAAATTTATTATTTTTTTAATATCTGCATTTGAAATTATTGCACAAATACCTATCACAGATAACATCAGTCCAATTAATTGATACTTATTTGTTTTATCAACGTTCATCAAAGCTGAAATTACAATAGTAGCTGCAGGAATTGCAGAAAGCACCAAGACCGCGTTAATTACTTGAGTATAGTTAAGTGCAAAATATACTACAGAATTAAAAGTGCTTATTGTAATGATGCCCATAAAACCTATTACAATCAAATTTTTTTTAATATATGACGAATTATTATAAATTTCTTTATAGGTAAAAGGTATCAAAATTAACCAAACTGAAACCCATCTAAAAAAGTTTAATGTTAAAGGAGGAACTTCAAATAAATGTGCAAATTTCCCTACAATAAAATTTCCTGACCAGCAAAATGTTGCGAACACAAGCAGCATATAAGCTAAATAATTTTTTGACAAAAAATTCCTAGTTAAATCTTTCAGAACTGTATGGAGATAAATCTAAGTTTGTTTTTTCTCCAACAATCATTTTAGAAACTATTTTCCCCGAAATTGCTCCTAATGTCCATCCTAAATGATGATGTCCAAAAGAATAATAAACATTATTATAATTCTTAGATTTACCAATTACTGGCAGGAAATCAGGTAATGTCGGCCTAAAACCCAACCATTCATCTTCATGATCTTCATTTTCTGGCAAACCATTAAGCATATCTTTTGCGTTTAAAATTAAGTTTTTAATTCTTGATTTAGATAATGGATTATCCAAACCTCCAAATTCAACGGTTCCTACAACTCTCAAACCTTGTTCCATAGGTGTAATACCAAATCCTCTGTCTGCCCAAACTACTGGCCTAGACAAAAGATTTGAATAATTTTTAAAATGAATATGGTAACCTCTTTCAGTATCAAGCGGAATTTTTTCATCTAATTTATCAGTGAATTTTTTTGAAAATGCGCCACAAGCAATAACAACTTTATCAAATAATAGGTTAGCATTTTCAGTTACTAAGATGGGCTTTTGATCTTTAAAATTTATGTTATTAATATTTGTTTTCTTAAATTTTCCCCCTTTTTTTAAGAAGTCTGCAAATAATTTTTCAATTATTTTTTTTGGATTTCTTGCATGCCGAGCATATTCGTAAAATACACCTCCATCATAAAACGGTTTTAAGTTTGGTTCTAAATCATGAACTTCTTTAGGATTTAAAATCTTTTGTTTTACACCCAATTTTTCCCTAATATTAATTTCAATCTCTCTACTTTTAATCCCTTTTTTTTCCCAGACATACATAATGCCTTTGTTTTCAACAAGACCGTCTAAATTAATATCTGCAAATAATTCATCATATGCATTTAGTGAGATATCTAAAATTTGGTGCATATATCTTGCTGTATGCATCATTTTTTTTTCCGAGCAACTCATCACGAATTTTGAAAACCACGGTATCATTTTTATTAAATAGTTCCATTTCAAAGCTAAGGGACCTCTGCTGCTTAGCAGCATTGCAGGTACGTCTGATAGCACATCGGCTCTGTTTAATTGTAATGAAGCATAAGGTGAGAAATGACCAGCATTACCATAAGAAGTTGAGCATCCTGGTTCATCTTTATCAAATAAAGTTACATCAAGACCTTTTTTTTGGAGAAATAAAGCGTTACAAACACCTTGAATGCCAGCACCAATAATTGCTACTTCATTTTTTGTCATACAAATAACTTACATCATGAGAGAAAAAAATTATCGCGACATTTTATGCAATAATTTGCTTTTGATAAATTTTTGCACTCATTACAATACTGAAACCAATCATTGTCGCCAACATTGATGAGCCTCCATAAGACATTATAGGTAATGGAGATCCTACAATTGGGAGTAGTCCTAGAACCATACTCATGTTAACTGTCACAAAAATAAATATAGAAGAAGCATATCCATAGCAAAATAATTTTCCAAAAAAGCTTCTTGCAGATGCGCCTATTTTGGCGGTTCTATAAATTATTATTGCATATAGCAAAAGCAATAGAACCGAACCAATAAAACCTTGCTCCTCTGAGAATAAAGTGAATATAAAATCTGTATGCTTTTCTGGTAAAAAATCTAAGTAGCTCTGTGTTCCTTTAAGAAAACCTTTGCCTGATAAACCACCGGAACCTACGGCAATTTTTGATTGTATTATTTGATAACCTGCGCCAAGAGGATCTCTATCTGGATTAAAGAAAGTTAATATTCTTAGTTTTTGATAAGGTTTTAAAAAAGATATTACAAATGGCAAGGATATCAGCAAAATAAGAGACGAGTATATAAAGTATTTTGCATTAACACCCGATAACCATAAAACAACTAAACCACTTAAACCTATCAAAATTGATGTGCCTAAATCTGGCTGGCTAATAACTAACAAAATTGGCAAAATTAACACTACCATTGGAATAATTAAGTTTTTAAAATTATTAACTAAATGGATTTGTGTTCGGTGATAATATTTTGCAAAACACATTATTATAGCTACCTTCATTAATTCTGATGGTTGAAGGTTAATAAAGTATAGATCAACCCATCTCTGAGATCCGGAAGCTTTAATGCCATATAAAGATGCCCAAATTAATAAACACAAAACTACTAAGTAAAAAATGTAGCTAGTTGTGTGCCAAAATTTTAAATTTACAAAAGAAAATATTAACATCATAGAAAAGAAGACTAAAAATCTAATTACATGACTTTTTGTGTGGTAAAGAACTTCGCCGCCCTCGGTTGAATACATTGACAAAGAACTTATTACGCCAAGTGTTAATATGCAGAATAATAAAATATAATCTAATGATCTTAATTTTTGAAAAAAAGTTGTTTGTCCACTAAGTGCTGTTTCTTGCAACATTATATTTTCAAATTTTTATTATCTTCTTTGATTTTTTCTCTTTCATCATGCCTATCTATTACTACCTTAAATAATTTTTTAGCCATTGGTGCTGCAGTCGAGCCTCCTGAGCCGCCATGTTCTATAAAAATGCTCATCGCATATCTTGGTTTTCTATAAGGTCCAAAAGCAACATAAAGAGCGTGATCTCTGTCCTTATAAGGAATTTGGGATATATCCAAATCAAGTTCTCTTTGCGCTTCAGTTATTCTTTTAACTTGAGATGTTCCTGTTTTTCCTGCAAATTGATATTTTTTATCTTCAATTCTTGATGAGTAAGATGTACCTCTAACTTCGTTTGTGGATGCAAACATCGCCTCTAAAACAAATTTTATATTTTCTTGATTTCTAAAAAGAGGTTTATGTGTAATACTTTCTTTGCTATTTGAAATTTCCAAATCTAACATCGCATCATCAAAGTCAGGACCTAGTATTTTTTTTTCTAAGTTTTTGTTCATTGTTGATTTTATTTCCTCAAAAGTTGGATCTTTTTTATTTACAACTATTTTTGGATTTATTTTAAAACCACCATTAGCTAATTGAGCAGTCATTAGGCATAGCTGTAATGGCGTGGTTTGAATATATCCTTGACCAATTCCTGTTATTAAAGTCTCACCTAGAACCCAACCTCTTCCTAAAGCATTTTTTTTCCATTCAGTTGATGGAACTAAGCCAGTTCTCTCCTCATTAAAAATATTGCTAAAAACCTTATTACCTAATCCAAATTTTTTCGCAGTTTCATTAAGACGATCAACTCCTAGCCTTCTAGACATTTCATAAAAAAAAGTATCGCATGAAACTTTTAGAGCATCTCTAAGATTGACTACTCCGTGACCTTTCTTTTTCCAACAGTTATATGTTTGACCGTACATTTCAATTTTTCCTGAGCAATTAACTTTAAAATTTGGGGATATTACATTGTGTTCTAATGCTGATAGTGCAACAATTGGTTTTATTGTTGAACCAGGAGGATATAATCCTGTAATCGATCTGTTTATAAGTGGTTTTTTTGGATTATTTACAATATTTTCCCAGTTTTCGTAACTTATTCCATATAGAAATAAATTTGGATCGAAAGATGGTGTTGAGTGCATTGCTAAAATATCACCAGTAAATATATCCATGACACTTATCGATCCCGCTCTATCTTTCAAAAGTTCATTGCACACCTGTTGAATTTTTGTGTCGACTGTTAACCTTATTGATTTTCCTTTTTGACCTTCTATGTGATCTATTTGATTTATTCTTTTACCATATGCATTGACTTCGTATCTTTGAACTCCGTTCATTCCTATTAAATCATTTTCTAAGGATCTCTCTAAGCCAGTTTTTCCAACTCTTAACCCGGGCACATGTCTTTTCTTAATTTTTTCATTATTTAGAAGATCATTTGGACTGGCTTGTGCAACATATCCCAAAAGATGAGTATAATTTTCATTGTAAGGATAACTTCTTGCTACAGATAGAACTGGTTTTACACCTGATAATTCGTGTAAATAAAAATTTATTTTAACGAATTGATCCCAAGATAAATTCTCTGAAACTATCAAAGTTTCCCAAGGTTTTTGGGAATTTTTTTTTTTAATAATTTTGTTAAAAGTATTTTGATCTAGTTCTAGTATATCTTTTACCCTAATAATTAAATTATTAAAATTTTCAACTTGTTCTGGAATAATATGAAGTTGATAAACTTTTAAATTTCCAGCAATTGTATTTCCAAAAAAATCTTGAAAATCTCCTCTTATTGGTGGTAACTTCCATTCTCTCAAACGATTTTTATCTGAAAGAGTTAAATATTTTTTATTTTGATTGATTTGAAGTGAAAATAATTTTGCAACTATTCCCCCAAAAACAAATAATTTAGCCGCAGATAGAATAAACATTCTTCTATTGACAACACTTTGTTTTCTATAACTGGTATCTGAGCCACCACTAATCATTTTGTTCTTCTGAGTAAATTTAAATAATAACCAAAAATATATGAAAAAAAATAATAGAACAAGAAAGTATATAATACGTTAAATAATAAATTGTAATAATCAATCTTAACGTAAAAAAAAATGACTAATATTGAATAAAATACTGAAGTTGTAACTAAGATTGTAAAAAGAAAAAAAAACCAATCTTTAATAAGACTAGGTCTTAACGTAATATTTCTTAAGTACACCGCAAAGACACATATTGATAAGTATGTCATACTGCTGATGCCAATTGGCAAGCCAACTACGACATCATTTATGAGTCCAGCAAAAAATACTAACACATAACTTAATCTTCCCTCTCCTTTTAAACTCCAATAAAAAATTAATATATATGGAAAATTAAAAGAAAAATATTTTAAGCTTAAATAATTGAAATCAAATTCATTCAAAACTGAAATATAAAGCAATATTATAGGACCTAGTGACAAAAGTTTTCTTGATATAGGTAATTTTGATAGTTCCATAAAATTAATTTATATTTTCATAAAGAACTATTTTTACCAATCTAAGTTGTGAAAAATTCGAATGGAATGAAACATAGCTCTCTTTACTATCATCTATTATATTTATTTCGCCAATCGGTATCCCAGATTTAAATATACCACCTGAGCCTGAGGTATAAATTTGATGGCCATTTTCTAAATTAAAGTTTTCTATTTGTGTATATTGCAGTTTTCCAAATTGTTCTCCTGTTCCAGTCAAAATAGACTGAATACTATTGGGTTCAACTGTGATTGGTACTTTGCTGTTTAAATCAGATAATAATAGCACTCTTGAAGTTAGATAATTAACTTCTACAATTTTGCCAATTAAGAATTTTCCGTCTAAAACCGCCATTCCTAATTTTATTTTATCTTTACTTCCTCTATTAACAATTACCGATTTAAGAAATGGGCTTTGTTTATCCACTAATACCTTTGCTAAAATTTCTGAGGATATATCAACGATATCTTCTATTTTAGATTTAAGCATTATATTTTCAGATATAATAAAATTGTTTCTTAATTTTTCAGCTTTTAAATCTTTGTAGTCTTTTTTGAGTTTCTTATGATCGTTATATAAATTAATATGCGATATGGTTAAGTTATAAGTATTTTTTATAAAATTTTCAGGAGCAGAAATTATAAAGGAAGCGCGATAAACAATTTCATTTAATCCCGATTTTAAAACATTTACTCCCTTGAAATCAAATTTTCCTAAAACTAAAATTGAAACTGAAAAGAATAGTAGAACAACTAATGAAAATCTTTGTTTTGTTCCTTTTTTTAAAAAAGCAGATCTGATTGCAATTATGAAATCATCTCTGTTTGTTTCCATTTTATCTTAATATTCAGATAGAACTGTTGAAAATATCTCCTCTTGTTCTAAAGCTTTACCAGTTCCGATTGCTACGCAAGCTAAAGGATCTTCAGCAATATGCACAGGCAATCCAGTTTCTTTAGATAATCTTTTATCAACATTTTTTAATAATGCTCCACCACCTGTAAGTGTAAGGCCCATATCTACCAAATCTGCTGATAGCTCTGGGGGAGTGTTTTCTAATGCATCTTTTATTCCATTAATCATTTCTTTTAATATCGGATTTAAAGCTTCAACTGTATCTTCTTCTGAGATATTAACTTCTTTTGGAGTTCCTGATCTTAAATCTCTACCTTTTACTGCATAAGTATTATTGTTTGTAGCTATAGCAGTTCCGATTTCTTTTTTAATTTTTTCTGCTGTGCTATCACCAATCATTAAATTATATTCTTTCCTCATATAGTTAGCTAAAGCATTGTCCATTGCATCTCCAGCAACTCTTAAAGAATTAGAATAAACAACACCACCTAACGACATCACTGCTATCTCTGTTGTACCTCCTCCAATATCTATAACCATTGAACCGGTAGCCTCAGATATTGGTAATCCTGCACCAATTGCTGCTGCAATGGGTTCCTCAATTAATTGAACTCTTCTTGCTCCCGCTGCTAGAGCACTATCTTGTATGGCTTTTCTTTCAACTGGGGTAGATCCAGTTGGTACACAAATTAAAATTCTTGGATTAGCAAACGTGCTTCTTTTATGAACTTTTTTAATAAAATGTTTGATCATCTCTTCCGTCACTACAAAGTCAGCGATTACACCGTCTCTTAAAGGTCTAATAGCTTGGATATTTCCAGGTGTTCTTCCTAGCATGGTTTTGGCCTCGTCTCCGACCGCTAAAACTGATTTTTTTCCCTTGTTATCTACAACAGCAACAACAGACGGCTCATTTAAAACTACACCTTGGCCCTTTAAGACTACAAGTGTATTAGCTGTTCCTAGATCAATCGCCATATCTTGGCTCCATATACTAGTAAATTTTCCAAACAGAGACATATTATATTCCTTTCACTTTTTGGTGTTTTATGCTTTCGTTCATAGACTTTTTCTCTCTTTTAATTAGCATTTTATTTAATGCATTTAAATATGCATTTGCTGAGGCAACTAAGGTGTCGGTGTCTGCAGATTGACCAACTGTAGACCTGTCATTTTCCTCTATCTTTACGCTTACAGTCGCTTGCGCGTCTGTTCCCTCTGTTACTGCATGAACCTGATATAATAAAAGTTTCATTTCATGAGGATATAGTGCTTTAATACATTTGAATGTTGCGTCAACTGGACCATCTCCAATTTGAGAAGTCTGTTTAATTTCTCCAAATACATCTAAGGTCATTTCTGCCTTCTGAGGTTCTCCAGTTCCAGCAAATACTTTTAAAGATTTTAAATTTATCGCATTAATTTTGTTATCGATAATTAAACTATCATCAACTAAAGCAAGTATATCCTCATCATAAACATGCTTTTTTTTATCAGCAAGTATTTTAAATTTACCAAATGCATTTTGTATTACATCATCAGTTAAATCAGTATAACCAAGGTCACTTAATTTATCTTTAAACGCATGTCTTCCAGAGTGTTTACCCATAACTAAAGAAGTTTTCTTTACTCCGACACTTTCAGGTGTCATTATTTCATAAGTCTCTCTATTTTTTAACATTCCATCTTGATGAATGCCTGACTCATGTGCAAATGCATTTTTACCAACAATTGCTTTATTAAACTGAACTGGGAATCCTGTTGCGTTAGATACAATTTTAGATGCCTTGCTTATAAGTTCTGTCTTAATTCCAGTTTCATAAGGCATCAAATCATTTCTTGTTTTTATCGCCATTACAATTTCCTCTAATGCTGCATTTCCAGCTCTCTCTCCTATACCATTGATTGTACACTCAATCTGTCTGACACCAGCTGAAAGTCCAGCCAAGGCATTTGCTACGGCAAGGCCAAGATCGTTATGACAGTGAGCAGAAATAATAGCTTTATCAATATTTGGTACCTTGTTTTTAATATGTCTGATAGTCTTTGCAAATTCTTCAGGGACTGAGTATCCAACAGTATCGGGTATGTTTACTGTCGTAGCTCCACTTTTAATAGCTAATTCAATTGTTTTACACATAAAATCTAAATCCGTTCTAGTTCCATCTTCGCATGACCATTCTACATCATCAGTAAAGTTCCTTGCATAAGTTACGCTATCTTTAATAGCGTCTAAAACTTGATTATTTGACATATCAAGTTTGTGTTTCATGTGAACGGGGCTTGTTGAAATAAAAGTATGAATTCTAAATCTTTTTGAATGTCTTAAAGATTCATTGCACGCATCTATATCTTTTCTTAAAGCTCTTGCTAAGCCGCAAGGTATAGAATTTTTAATTTCCTTACTGATCTCAGATACTGCTTCAAAATCCCCTGGAGATGATATTGGGAAACCAGCCTCAATTATATCTATTCCCATTTCATCGAATACTCTAGAAATTTGAATTTTTTCTTCAACACTCATTGATGCGCCGGGTGATTGTTCTCCATCACGCATAGTTGTATCAAATATAAAAACTTTATCTTTATCGATCATTGTTAAGTAATTTTTTTTTGAATAATACAATCTCTAGCAGAGATTGCAAAACAAAATAGTCAATTCTGGGTTTTTTTTAACTATTTTAACTCTTATCGCTATCTACCAATTTCTTTTTAGAAATCCAAGGCATCATTGCTCTTAGGTTTTTTCCAACTTTTTCAACTGGGTGCTCTGCCAATTTTTCTCTTGTTTTGAGAAAGTTTTTTTGACCATTTTTGCACTCATCCATCCACTGTTTAGTAAACTTACCAGTCTGAATATCGGTCAAAACATCTTTCATCCTTTTCTTAGTCTCTTCTTTATTTATTATTCTAGGTCCAGACATATATTCTCCATACTCAGCAGTGTTTGAAATAGAATAGTTCATATTCGCAATTCCACCCTCATAAATCAAATCAACGATCAGTTTTACTTCATGAACAGTTTCAAAATATGCCATTTCTGGTTCATAGCCAGCCTCTACCAAAGTTTCATATCCATTTTTTATCAATTCAACTAATCCTCCACACAAAACTGTTTGTTCCCCGAAAAGATCTGTTTCTACTTCGTCTTTAAATGTTGTCTCAATTATTCCAGATCTTCCTCCTCCTATTGCTGAGGCATATGACATTGCTAGATCTCTAGCTTTGCCGGATCCATTTTGATGGACAGCAAATAAACAGGGGACTCCCCCACCTTTTTCAAATTCACTTCTTACTAAATGTCCTGGTCCTTTAGGAGCAACCATAAATACATCTAAATCTTTTCTGGCTTTAATTAAATCATAATGAACGTTTAAGCCGTGAGCAAAAGCAATGGAAGTTCCCTCTTTCACTCTTTGTTCGATATGATTTTTATATATAGTCGCTTGGAGTTCATCAGGAGTTAAAATCATTATAACATCTGCCCATTCTGCGGCATCTGACAAATTCATAACTTTTAAACCTTTAGACTCTGCTTTCTCTTTGCTCGAAGACCCATCTCTTAAAGCTACAACTACTTCTTTAACTCCATTATCTTTTAAGTTTAATGCATGTGCATGGCCTTGGCTTCCGTAGCCAAATATTGCAATCTTTTTTTCTTTTATTAAGTTTACATTAGTATCTTTTTCATAAAACATTTTCATTTTAATTCTCCTTTATTTGAAAATTTCTGAACCTCTTGTCATAGCAACTGCACCAGTTCTAGACACACTTACTAATCCAAATTTTTTTAAATCTCCCATTATAATATCTATTTCTCTTCTTAATGCAGTTATTTGAAGTACAACTGATTTTTGAGTTTTGTCTAATACTACTGGATTAAATTTTTTGCAAACTTTTAATGCTTTTTTTCTTTTTGAAGTGTTACCGACAACCTTTAATAATGCCATTTCCTTAAAAATAATTTTTTTGTCTCCTCTCATAAAATCTGCAACTTTGTGTACTGGCACTAACTTACCTAATTGTAATTTTATTTGCTCAATTACTTGGGGTGTACCGGTGGTTACAATTGTTATCCTTGATATACCTCTTTTAGGATCAACCTCTGCAACAGCCAAAGACTCTATATTATATCCTCTACCTGAAAATAGACCTGCTACTCTAGCCAAAACTCCAGCCTCATTATCTACCCATACTACTATTACATGAGTATCTAATTTACCCTTTTTACCTGGATCGCTATAAGCTGATTTTGATTTAGCCATTAAACTAAAGTTTTTCCTTTTCCGGTGATTTTATTTTTTTTTTGATCATTTGGACCTAACAACATTTGATTATGAGGTTTGCCTGATGGGATCATTGGGAAACAATTCTCCTCTTTATCGACTAAACAATCAAATATTACTGGTTTTTTTACATCTATCATCTCTTGGATTTTTTGATCTAATTCATCTGGAGTTTTTGCTCTTATTCCAACACATCCATAAGCCTCAGCAAGTTTTACAAAGTCTGGTAGAGCTGCTGTATAACTTTCAGAATAATTTTTTTCGTGAAGTAATTCTTGCCATTGTCTTACCATTCCCATGTACTCATTGTTTAAAATAAATATTTTTATTGGTAAGCTATACTGAACAGCTGTAGACATTTCTTGCATTGTCATAAGAACCGAGGCCTCTCCTGCAATATCAACCACTAACTTATCAGGATGAGCTATTTGAACACCAACTGCTGCTGGTAAACCATAACCCATTGTACCAAGCCCACCCGACGTCATCCATCTATTTGGTTTATCGAATTTATAATGTTGTGCAGCCCACATTTGATGTTGACCTACTTCAGTTGTAATAAATGTATCTTTATTTTTGGTTAGCTCGTAAAGTCTTTGAATTGCAAATTGGGGTTTTATTGTTTTATCACTATTAATAAAGTTTAGAGAATTAACAGATCTCCATTTTGCAATTTGTTCCCACCACTTTGAAGTATTTTCTTTGTTAGACTTTAAAAAATTTGGTTTATTTTTTTTAATTGTCTTTATTAATAATGAAATTACATCTGACACATCTCCCACAATTGGAAGATCTACTTTTACGTTTTTATTTATAGAAGATGGATCTATATCTATATGAACTTTTTTAGATTTAGGAGAAAACTCATCAATTTTACCTGTTATCCTATCATCAAATCTTGCACCGATGTTAATCATAAGATCACAATCGTGCATAGCATTATTAGCCTCATATGTACCATGCATACCAAGCATTCCTAAAAATTGACTATCATCTCCTGGATACGAACCTAAACCTTGGAGTGTAGAAGTTATTGGAAAACCAGTGATAGAGATTAGTTCTCTTAATTTCTCACTCGCTTTAGGGCCAGAGTTAATTACTCCGCCACCTGTATAAAATATTGGCTGATTTGATTTACTCATCATATCAATAAGTTTGTCTATATCTTTTTGTGAAAATCTATTATTTGATTTTCCATTTAGTTTTTTTTGTTTTTTAAAATTTGTGTATTTAGCTTTTTGAAATTGAATATCTTTAGGGATATCTACTAAAACAGGTCCTGGCCTTCCTGTAGTGGCAACCTCAAATGCTTTATGAATTGTTTTTGCTAAATCCTTAACGTCTTTTACCAACCAGTTATGTTTGGTACACGGTCTTGTTATTCCTGTTGTGTCACATTCCTGAAACGCGTCTGTGCCTATTAAATGTGTTGGAACTTGTCCTGAAATACAAACAAGAGGGATAGAGTCCATATAAGCATCTGTCAAGGCAGTAACTACATTTGTTGCACCTGGACCAGATGTAACTAATACTACTCCTGGTTTTCCACATGACCTTGCATATCCTTCAGCTGCATGTCCTGCTCCTTGCTCATGTCTTGCAAGTATATGTTTAATGCCATCATGATTTTTTAATTCATCATATATTGGTAAAACTGCGCCACCAGGATAACCAAAAATAAATTCAACTTTTTGGTCCTCCATACATTTAAAAACTATTTCTGCACCTGAATATAATTTTGACATTTAACCAATCTAGCTGAAGTTGTACTGATTGGTCAAGTTTAACTAATCTTTTTTAGATAAGAATTTAGTTTGTTTGGTGCAATCTTATACCAGTCTTTCATATGACCTCTTGCCCAAGTCATCTGCCTTTTAGCATATTGCCTTGTTTTTATGGTGATTTTTTCTTTTATAACACTTAAATTTGAATTATCAGGTTTTAATTCGTTGATTTCCCTAATTCCAATTATCTTGAATGAACTATTGTTTTTTTTTACTTTTAATTTGTTAAACCTTTTAACTTCATAAATTGCTCCTGCTTTGATCATTTTTTCTATCCTGACTGATATGCTTTTAACAACTTTCTCTCTAGGAGCATCAATAAAAATTTTCTCAAAATCCTTATTTTGAAAATAAACTTTTGTATTCTTAAACCAAGTATATAAAGATTTATTAGTTTGAATATAAACTTCAAAAGCTCTTATAGATCTATTTTGATCATTGAAATTAATATTTTTTTTACACAAAGGGTCTAATTCTATTAATTTTTTATAAAAATTTTTCTGACCAATTTTTTTTTGTAATTTTCTTACTTTATCCCTATTGCTTTTAGTTATATTTGGTATTTTTGCTAAACCTTCAACTAAAGACTTAAAATAAAGACCAGTGCCACCTACAATAATTGGTACTTGCTTTCTTTTTTTAATTTCTGAAATTTTTGTAATACATTTTTTTAACCACTCACCTGCTGAAAAATTTTTCTTTACACTTAAAAAGCCGTATAGATGATGTTTAATATTTGATCTATCTTTTACACTTGGTCTTGCATTTAAAATTTTTATTTCTTTGAATATTTGCATGCTATCCGCATTGATAATTTCTCCATTAATCTTTTCTGCAAGATTACATGCGAATTTAGATTTACCTGAGGCTGTAGGTCCTGAAATTAAAATTATTTTGGACTTTATGTCCATATTAATCCAATTTTACGCCGATATATCTTTTTTGATTTTGATTATTAAATATTGCGATTAGTATAGTTTTATTTTGTGATTTTAAGGCTGTATTAACTAAATTATTTAATTGATTAGCGGACTTAACTTTTCTCTTACCTGCTTCAACTATAATGTCATTTATCTTCAAATAATTAATCGGACTATCCGGCTCTATTTTGGTTATTACTAATCCTGAAATATTTGGTGGAAGTTGTCTTTGCATAAGATCTTCTTTAGTTGTTGGTCTGACTTCAATTTTTAGAGCATTTATAACTTCAACTTTTGGTATATTTGGAGTTTCAGCTTTAAAATCTTCTGATGTTTCGAGTCTTCCAAGAGTAATAGTTCTTGTTATCTCTTTTTTATTTCTCCACACTTTAAGTTTAACAACTTTACCAACTTTTGTTTGAGCAACTATTAGTGGTAACTCTTGCATTTCATCAATTTTTTTTCCATCAAATTCCAAAATTATATCCCCATCTTTAATTCCACCTTCGTCTGAGGGACTTCCGGGAGCTACACTTGCAACAAGCGCACCTCTTGCTTTTCCTAATTTTTCAATTTCTGCAATTTCTTTTGTAACATTCTGAATTCTAACACCTAACCATCCTCTTTTAGTTTCACCAAATTCAATTAGTTGATCAATAACTTGTTTTGCACTATTTGATGGGATAGCAAAACCAATACCAATTGAACCCTGTTGCCCAAGGATTGCTGTGTTAATACCGATTACATCTCCATCCATATTAAATAAAGGTCCTCCAGAGTTTCCTGTATTAATTGATGCATCTGTTTGAATAAAATCTTCGTATCTCGATAAACCTATATTTCTATTTCTAGCAGAAATTATTCCTGAGGTAACTGTGCCTCCTAAACCAAAAGGGTTTCCGATTGCTATAACCCAATCACCTATTCTAGCTTTATCCGAGTCTGCAAATTTCACTGGTTTAAACTTATCATCAGACTTAATTTTTAAAACCGCAACATCTGATAATGGGTCTGCACCAATTATTTCCGCTTTATATTCTTTATCATTGCTAAATCTTACAACAATATCCTCTGCACCTTTTATCACATGATTATTTGTAATGACTGTTCCGCTGACATCTATCACAAAACCTGAACCCAAAGCACTTGCTTTTCTTTTCTGTGGAGAACCAAATTCTTTGAACATATCCTCAAAAGGTGATCCTGGAGGAAATTCAAATGGGAAAGGGTTTGTGTTTTGTACCACAGTTGTTGTGGTTGAAATATTTACAACTGATGGCATTAAATTTTCTGCCAGATCTGCAAATGAAACTGGTCTATCTTGAGAGTTAATTGGTGAAACTGCTGCAAAAGAGAACAACAATATCAAAATAAAGTATCTTTTTAATATAATTCTCATAAAATTTTCATGTACCAAATAATTAAAAATCCCACTAATGCAAATATAAATCCTCCAAATCTCAATTGGCTATCTTTTATAAGTTTTAATTTTTCTAACATATTTTTCATTTTTGTAGGGAATAAGGCATATAAAGCACCTTCTATAAATAAAAATAGTCCAAAAGCGACTATTATTTCTCTCATACTTTTACTGATTAGTTTGTTTTGCTTTTATGTCCCCAAAGAATTTGAAAAATTCACTGTCTGGTGAAAGGATTAAAGAAGTTTCTCCTCCTATCAAAGCTTTCTCGTAAGCTTGCATTGCTCTATAAAAAGCAAAGAATTCAGGGTCTTGCCCGAAAGCATCTGCAAATATTTTATTTCTTTTACCATCTCCCTCACCTTTCATAATTTGCGATTTTTTTTCAGCATCAGCAAGTATTACTGTAACTTCTTTGTCAGCTGTTGATGTTATTGTAACAGCCATCTCTGCTCCTTTAGCTCTAAACTCTTTTGCCTCTCTATCTCTTTCTGTCTGCATTCTTCTATATATAGCATCACTATTTGCTTGGGGTAGATCAGCTCTTTTAATTCTTACGTCTACAATTTTTATTCCAAAATTTTCAGCTTCGTTATTTACACCTTCTTGAATAAGTGACATTTGCTTTGTTCTATCTTGAGATAACAATGTTTGTAATTCCTGTTGACCTAATACATTTCTAATTCTTGAATTTATGATTGTTGAAAGTCTTGATCTTGCAACTCTTTCATTCCCAACAGAAATGTAAAATTTTAATGGGTCAATAATTTGAAATCTTGCAAAAGCATCGACTATTAAACGTTTCTGATCGGATGCAATAACTTCCTCCGGTGGTGTATCTAAGTTTAAAATTCTTTTATCTAAATAAACTACGTTTTGAATGAAAGGTAACTTAAAATTGATACCCGGTTTTAAAATAATTTTTTTAGGATCACCAAATTGTAAAACAATAGCTTGATTGATTTCTTTAACAATAAAAATTGAGAAAAAAGCTGTGAATGCTAAAATAAGTATAACAGGAATTGCAAATTTTTTCATTTTAATTAGTTTTCTTTTTTAATTCAGGTAACGGAAGATAAGGAACAACTCCTGATCCTGAGTCTTTATCTATTATTACTTTATCTATATCAGCAAGAACTTTCTCCATTGTTTCTAAATACATTCTCTCTTGTGTCACTTCCTTTGCTTTTGCATACTCAGTGAATATCGATATAAATCTACTTGCTTCACCTTCTGCTTTAGCTACGACTTCTTTTTTATAAGCTTCTGCAGCTTGTAAAATTTTAGCAGCCTCACCCCTTGCTCTTGGGATTACGTCGTTTGCATAGGCTTCTGCTTCATTTTTAGATCTTTCCATATCTGCTCTAGCTGCTTGAACGTCTCTAAATGCGTCTATAACTTGATCTGGTGGATCTGCTTTTTGTGTTTGAACTTGTGTTACTTGAATACCGCTTTGATACTCATCTAAAATCTGCTGAATGATCGTTTCAGTTTCCTGTTCGATAACTGATCTTCCTTCTGTTAAAATTGGTTGAATATTACTTTTGGCTATAACTTCTCTCATCGCAGTCTCTGCGGCTGCTTTTACTGTTCCTTCCGGATCCTGAATTTTAAATAAAAACTTACCGGCATCTTTGATTAGCCAAAATACTGAAAAGTCTATATTAACAATGTTTTCGTCTCCTGTTAACATTAAACTTTCTTCTGGAACATCTGCTACAACGCCTGAGCTAAATCCCGAGTCTCTTTCTGATCTAAACCCAATATCAATTCTATTTACTTTTGTAACTTTAGGTGTCAGGACGCTCTCAATCGGAAAAGGTATGTGATAATTTAAACCTGGTTGAGTAGTTGAAACAAATTTTCCAAATCTTAAAACAACTCCCTGCTCATCAGGTAAAACACGATACAATCCACTTAATGCCCAAACAATTAATAAAATAGAAATTCCAAATATTAATGGCTTACCACCCTTTGATGCGCCGCCAGGTAAAAACTTATTTATTTTATCTTGTAAGATTTTAATTATTTCATCGATGTTTGGAGGTGTTGGACCTCTTCTTCCTGAACCATTTCCGCCACCACCTGGAGGGGATCCCCAAGGGCTACCACCTCTACTTTTAAAATCGTCAACCATGAACTTTATATAGTGTCTTTGTTGGGAAAAACAAGTTTAGTGTGTTAAAAGATCCTTTAAAAAATTGGACTTAATGTAGCAATGATAGGAAAACCTTATAAAAAAACATTCGTTAAAAACCCAATATCAGGTACTAAGTTTACAATAGCAATTTCTAGTGCCAAAGGAGGTGTTGGAAAGTCAACTTTTGCAACCAACTTAGCTTTAGCGTTGAAAAATTTGGGTTGCAAAGTTGGATTGTTGGATGCTGATATTTATGGTCCATCACTACCAAAGCTTTTTTCAATTAATCAAAAACCTGAGAGTGATGGTTCAAATTTAAAACCCATTGTAAAATATGACATTCAATGTATGTCGATTGGTTTCTTAACTGACGAACAAACTCCAATGATTTGGAGGGGTCCTATGGTAACTAGTACTATAAAAACTTTTGCTCAAAAAGTAAGCTGGAATAATCTAGATTTTATTATTGTAGATATGCCTCCAGGGACAGGAGATACTCAACTAACATTTGCACAAGAAATAGAAATGGATGGAGCTATAATTGTTTCAACTCCCCAAGAACTTGCACTTCAAGATGTAAAAAGAGGAATAAGAATGTTTGATAAATTAGGTATTAAAATTATTGGTCTTGTTGATAATATGAGCTTTTTTAAAGGAGAAGATGGAAAAAAATATCCTATTTTTGGAGAAGGCGGGGTTAAAAGAACTGCAGAAGAATTCAATAAAGAATTTTTATGTGAAATTCCTATTGATCCTGAAGTTGGTAAATCTGGTGATCAAGGCAAACCAATTGTTGAGAGTAATCCAGATAACGAGATTTCTAAAATTTATTTAGATATAGCAAAAAAAATTAAATCCTCTTTTGTTGAAAATTAATTTTAATTCAAGGTATAGAGTTTTAAATAAATACCATATTCAGGATCTTCAGCAAAGAAATCTAGATTACTAGTTACATCAAAATTTAAGTTGTTATGCTTACTTTTGAAAGAGACTTCTGTTGAGGTTTCATGAACTGAAAGAGTGTAAGATGAATTGTATGATGCTCTATAATCTCCTGCAATTACAAAATTATCATTGTAACTGCCTCCTGTAGATTGGTCTCTAGTATACTTTGTCATCAAATTAAAACCACTGTCTGTAATTAAATCAAAACCTATACCAGTATGAACACTGTGGGTGGCATTATTAATGTTATCTAAAGTGTATTTATCTCCACTTGATGTGTATGAAAATTTTTGTCTTGTCGACGGGCTCATATCAGCAGAGTAATTAAAATCAAAAAAAGGTAGAAAAGACTTATTTTTTAAATCGAATTTTTTATCAATATTAGCACCAACTGAGGTTATAAAATTTCCAATGTATTGATCTTTAAATTTTAAATTTAAACCTGCGGCACCTGTTTCTGTGTATTCTGCAAAGTGTGTTACACCGTAGTCTATTTTTATTTTGGGTGTAAAATTCAAATTATTTTTTGAAAGAGTATCTCTTAAACTAAAAGAGCCATAAATTTGCTCACCGGACCTCTCACCATTAGTTGAAGTAGAACCGCTATTATTAATTAAATCAGAATTTATGAAACTTAAACCTAATAAGTGATCAGTAAATCTTTCTTCTCCTTTTGGTTTGGTCTCATAAAAAGTCAGACCAAATGTGTTCATATTTAATGCACTTCCAAGGTCTCCCACATCAACATCATCACTTCCAAATCTTAATGCAATACCTCTCATTATGTTATCTTTACCTCTTTTGTCCGCACCTAGCGTGATTGCTGAAGTATTGATATTTTTTGAGGATGAAACAGAGGTATCACCTATTCGACCTACACTAATTGTTCCTTCGCTCCATAGAGACCAGCTAGAATTTTCATTATCAGTGTTTGAAGAATTATAATTAGATAAATAAACTGGTAGCAACGTTTTTGATAAAGAGTTTAAAATTTCATTATTAAATTGAATTTTAATGTTTTGATTAGTTAAATTTCCACTACTGTTGTTCCTTCTTAACCATTGCATACGATTGATCACTGGATATGTGGTGTGTTGTATTAATTTTTTTGCGCTTTCAGATTGAGCCTCAATAGAAGCTACATCATCTTTGTCATTAGTTGGATCTGTACAAGTTTTAACACCAAATCCACAAGATAAAATGTATTCATTTACTGTAGAATTAGAAAAATCAGTGTGAAACATTTTTGAACCATCATTATTAAAAGTTAGACCAGTAATTCTAAATTTTGCAGTGTAACTGGGTTGAAAGTCACCATTATTGATAGCATTTGAAATATTAAATGGTGTTTTTAAAGAAAATTCTCTAATCACATTTCTTGCCGCTACAGGATTGGCAGCATCAATTGCAGAATTTGTAATAAATAATTTATAACCATCTGAGCTAAAATTTATACCTTGACGTCTACCCCCAACAGAAAAAGTTGTTGTTAAAGTATTTGTTTCATTTAATGTGTCAAGATCGTAAGCAGTTGTTAGAGTATATTCAGTAACTGTTCCTACAGTGGATGAAGTTTGAGTTATTGTAAATAATTTTTTTCCATTATTAGAAAATTTAAATCCTCTTAAATCACCACTCAATGGTTCACGTGTTGCGTCCCCGACGGTAATACCGCCTATGTCATAAGGTGTGTTTAAATCCCATCGATCAATTCCTCTATTTCCAGCTTCCCTTCCTATAATAAATAAAACTGTTCCATCTGAATTAAATTCTATATCTTGAGCCGCATCTTGAATTGAAGATATATCTAAACTATTCACTAGTGTAGGTGAAGAAGATAAATCAAATGGAGTGCTAAGTGAAAATTGTCTTAATGTATCACTATTAACACCTATTATGAACATTGTCTTACCATCTGAACTAAATTTTACTGAAGTCGAAATTGTTTCAACTCCACTTATATCAAAGTCATCAACATGATTTGGATCTGTAAACGCAAAGGCATTTGTATTTAGATGCAAAAAAATAATTATAAAAATTATTTTTTTTATAAGTTTCATTTGATGCTTTATTTTTCTAAGGATTATATCAATTTATCTTCTAGATCAAAAGCCAGCATAAGCTCATTCCACTCTCTTTTTGACAGTCCTGACTGTTCAGAATCTACTTTTTCACCACTGATTAGTTTTTGGATAATTTTTTTACCTTTGGATGATACTTCTGTGCCACCTACTCTATAATCCATAAATGCATCATAAGTTGTTGGGACCCACCTTTTTAATGTATCTAACATCACATCAGCATAAGCTCTTATTTCATATTGTGCGTGATGATCTGCTCTTAATCTTAAAAAATTCATTAGGTTCAATAAGTCTGTTTTCCAATACCATTGCGTATAAGTATTTAAAGTTAAATTCATTCTCGCAAGTTCTCTTGCGAGCCCTGTTTCTTTTTCATCAACTACTGAACCGTCATATCTTTCATTTAACATTGTTTCGTAATTTTCATATGTACGTTCTGCATCATTTTTTAAAAGACTAAGAACTTTTTTTGCTTGCTCCCCTTGAAGAACCTCTCCTCTACCCTGTCTGTTGCTTTTAGATTGTGCAGCAAGATTTTCATTTTTTGGAAGATAGAATTCTTTATCTAAAATTGAATATCGCGCTGAGTATTCATTAACATTTGCTGTTCTATGTCTTATCCATTGTCTGGCAATAAATATTGGTAACTTCACATGGTATTTAATCTCACACATTTCAAAAGGAGTACTGTGCCAATGCCTCATTAAATATTTTATTAATCCACTATCTGTGGAAACTTTTTTGGTTCCTTTTCCATATGAAACTCTTGCTGCTTGAACTATTGACGTGTCATCTCCCATATAATCTATAACTCTAACAAACCCATGATCTAAAACTGAGATTGCATCATAAAGAATTTTCTCAAGTTCGGGAGCAACGACTCTTTTAGTCTTGTTCTCTTGAGATTGTAAATCCTTTATTTCTAGCTCTTGTTCTTTTGTAAGTTTCATGAATTATTTGTTGAATCTAATATAATTGCTTTTATATTATAACTGTTGGTTTTCCAACTACGACGATAAACGAATTTCGTAATAAACATTGCGGACGTGGGGGCAGTACCCACCACCTCCACCAAAAATTTACAACTTATGGGGGTGAAATAGGATCGACGGATGTCTAAAAGTCTTTCTTTCGTTCGGAATAGTTCCACCGTAACGGGCTATTTATAATTGCAAATAATAAATTTGCTCTTGCAGCTTAATTAATTTTTTTTAATTAAGTTACGGGGTTTGGGGCACCTGGCAACAGAACGCCCCTTTTTTTTTATCTAATAATTTTATAATATTAAATTATGTTATTTGGTTTTATTGCTTTACTTTTAATATATCTTTTACATCAATATATAACTGCTTGGATTAAATATTATAATAAAACAGATGAAAGATTTGGAAACACCATCTGGAAATGGTCATATGATTACCAAGTAAAAGGAGTAAGAGATGTATCCGATTTGGATGATAAGGAATTTGTAAGAAGAAGAAGAATCAGAAACAGAACAGTTTCATTTATGTATTGGAACTTTTTTGTAGGTTTTACAGTTTCTATGTATTTGATAAGTCATGTGCTGATGTTTATTTTAAACAATTAATATTAATATAAAAATTTATTTAAATTAGGCTTAAAATATTTGGGTCCTTTCATTACTTTTCCATGCTGGTTATAAATAGGTTTTCCATCATTGTCTAATTTGCTCATATTTGATTTTTGAACCTCCTCGAAACAATCGTCTAAATTTATTCCAAATGCATGTCCGGCACCATAAGTAACATATAGAATATCTGTTAATGCATCAGCTACTTCCTTTAAATCTTTTTTAGACATCGCCTCTTTAAACTCATTTAGCTCCTCTTCAATTAAATTAATTCTTAAGTTGTTAGTTTTATCGTCACTGAAACTTGCTTTTTTTTTAACTTCCTGACCAAATGTTGTCATAAACAATCCAACTTTTTCAAAATTTGTCATAGCTCTCCTATATGATTCTTTTTATTTTTAATGTATAACATAACATAATTATCCAAATGAAATTTAGAAAAGAATACGATAGTATTGGAAAAATTAATGTCCCAAATGACAAATATTGGGGTGCATCTACAGAAAGATCAAAAAAATTTTTTGATATTGGTGAAATTTATGTACAAAAAATTTTAATAAAATCGATAGCAATAATTAAAAAAGCTGCTGCAATTGTCCATAAGAAAGATAAACAGATTAATTCGAAAATAGCTGATGCAATTATTAGAGCTTCAAATGAGGTAATTTTGGGTAAACTTCAAGATAATTTTCCTTTGAAAGTATGGCAAACAGGATCTGGGACTCAAACTAATATGAATGTTAATGAAGTAATTGCTAACCGGGCTATTAAATATTTAGGTGGCAAATTAGGTTCTAAGAAACCTGTTCATCCAAATGACCATGTTAACAAATCTCAATCTACAAATGATGTTTTTCCGACAGCTATGCATATAGCTATTGCTTTAGAGACAAAAAATAAACTTTTGCCAAGCTTAAATTTTCTCAATAAAGAACTTAAAATAAAAGTTAAGAAATTTAATAAAATAATAAAAGTTGGGCGGACGCACTTACAAGATGCAACGCCCTTAACACTTGGACAAGAATTTTCTGGCTATCAGTCTCAATTAGAGGACTGCATAAGTCGAATTAAAATAGCTCTGAAGGAAATATATTTTCTAGCTCAAGGAGGTACTGCTGTAGGAACCGGAATTAACACAAGAAAAAATTTTGATAAAAAAATTTGCGGAGCAATTAGTAAATTAACAAATATAAATTTTAAACCATCTAATAACAAATTTGCTGCACTTGCTGCGCACGACTCAATTGTAAATTTCTCTGGTACACTGAATACCGCAGCTGTATGTTTGTTAAAGATTGCTAATGATATTAGATTTCTTGGATCTGGACCAAGGGCGGGTTATGGTGAATTAACTTTGCCAGCAAATGAACCTGGATCTTCAATAATGCCAGGCAAGGTAAATCCAACACAGTCAGAAGCAGTTACCATGGTATGTGTCAAAGTAATAGGCAATCACACGGGTATTACAATTGCAGGATCTCAAGGACAATTTGAGCTTAATGTATTCAAACCATTAATTGCACATAACATTTTACAATCAATTGATCTAATTTCTGATAGCTCAAAAAATTTTGCAAGATATTGCATTAAAGGAATAAAGGCTAACAAAGAAAAAATTAAAGAGGATTTAGAAAATTCTTTAATGTTGGTAACTGCGTTAGCGCCAAAAATTGGATACGATAAAGCTGCTAGCATCGCAAAAAAAGCTTTGAAAAACAATACTACTCTTAAAACCGAGATAATTAAAAGTGGTTTGATGAGTGAAAAGGAGTATAGGAAAATTGTAGATCCCAAAAAGATGATTCATCCGGCATAAGATGAAATTATTTTATTTACAAACATTTTAAATTCTATCCAATTAGAAATTTTAATACCACCACTATTAAATTCGAATATCAGCTTATCAATATCTTCAAATTCTTTATTTTTAAAAGAATCATTAGTAATTTTTAGGATTTTGAAATCATTATTTGTTAGGTTGATTAGTATATCAAAATTTATTTTTTTTAGATTTTTTCTATTTTTTTTTGGAACTACGAATTTGTTATATAGCTTGCTAATATCATTGATATCGAAATCTATATTACTTTTAAAAAGTAAGTTATTTCCTTCCTCATACAAAATTCCTTTTTTAATAATTAAATTTGCAATTTTTTGATTAAAAAAAACTGAGTCATTAAACTCTAAAGTTTGTCCCTTAAAATTTATATGTAATTTCAGTGTATTAAAAATACGACCCTTATCCAATTTTTTGATGTCTAGATTTATTTTTCCATTAAAATTTTCATTTAAAATAAATTCTTTGGTTAAAATTTCTTTAAAAAAAAAACTATTAACAAATATTTTTTTAATATTGAGACTATCAAGAGAGGAATTTATATCAAAATTGAAAGGATCTAAGGATACTTTGCCAGTGTATATTAATTTATCGTTTCCTATAAATGAGTTGTCAGAATAAAAACTAATTTTTTTGTTATTCAATTCATAATTAATAATATATTTAGATCTATTTAAATAAATTTGTAATTTATTTTTTTTTTTCTTATTTATAAGTTTTGTTAAATTAGATATATTCAGATTAATTCTTTTAAATTTTAAATTTGTTACTTGCTCTAATTTGTTTAGATCTTGTTTCCACGTGGCATTAAAAGGAATATTAAAAATTTCTCCTTCAGAAATTAATACGTCATTATTAGTCTTATCATTATATTGCATATTTATTTTTTTTAAATTCAAGAATGATATGGTTTGATTATCCATATCTTGATAAAATAAATTTGCTTTTTTGATAATAACATTTTTTCCTTTAAAACCTTTTTTTAGAAAATTTTCAACTAGACTTATGTCAGATTTATTAATAAAAAAATTTGTTTCTAAAAGTTCTACTGATTTTATTTTAAGTTGCCTTTTTTTAAAAAAATTTTTTTGAGCTAAATATAACTTTAATTTTTTTACTTGGGCAATTTCCTTCTGAAATTTATCATTTTTATTGAATATAATTACATCCTTTATTTGAAAATGCGGTTTTGGAAGTATGGAATAATTTATTTCTGATGATAATGAAAATTCTAGATCGTACTGATCCTTTAGTAATTTTGTAAGGTAGTTTTGATCTGATTTATTATGTAATATCCCCGGAAAAGATAGATAAATAAGGTAATAAAATACTAATAAACTTACAAAAAAAAACAGATAATTTATCCTAAATTTTTCAAGATAAAATTTATTATATATTTCTAATATTTTTTTTTTTAAATTTTGAAACTTTAGGTAGTTTTTCACATTTTTAAGACTGATATTAATTTTTTCAAATATTCTAATTTTTCTGAATAAATTAAATAAAAAGTTCAATTTCAATTTAAAATTTTTCATAATGTGTTAAATGATTTATATTAGTTTAATTATTAATTAAAATGCCAAATCTTGAATATTTAGATAGTTTAAATGAGTCTCAAAAAGAAGCTGTTTTGAATATCTCAGGACCTCTTTTAATTGTTGCGGGTGCAGGATCTGGGAAAACCAAAGTTCTTACCGCAAGGATAGCGCATATTTTAAAAAGCAATAAAGCTTTCCCCAATCAGATATTATCGGTAACTTTTACAAATAAGGCTGCTAGAGAGATGCAAAATCGAGTTATCAAAATTATTAACAACACGGAGGTGGGGCTACCCTGGTTAGGAACTTTTCATTCAATTTGTGCAAAAATTCTCAGAAGACATGCTAAGGCTGTAAATTTAACTCAGAGTTTTACAATTATAGATCAAGATGATCAATCAAGACTAATAAAATCAATATGTAATGCGGAAAATATTGATATAAAAAAAATTTCACCTAATTTTATAATATCCTTAATTAATAAATGGAAGAACCTTGGGTGGTACCCAAATGATGTTATTTTGAAAAAGAGTGAAAATCTCGAAAAAAATTTATTGAGAATTTATAGAATTTATCAAGCAAAACTTACAGATTTAAATGTATGTGATTTTGGTGATTTAATTTTACACTGTGTGTCTATTTTTGAAAACAATCTTGATATAAATGAAATGTACTCTAAAACCTTTAAGTATATTTTAGTTGATGAGTATCAGGATACAAATTTTATACAAAGTAAATGGTTAAAACTTTTAACGAAAACTCATGATAATATTTGTTGTGTAGGCGATGATGATCAATCTATCTATAGTTGGAGAGGTGCAGAAATTAAAAATTTTTTAGAATTTGACAAAATATATAAAGATACAAAAATTATTAAACTTGAGGAAAATTATAGATCTTCTCAAAATATTCTTAATGTTGCGTCAGAGCTAATATCGAACAATGAAAATAGATTAGGTAAAAAACTCAAATCAAATCAAAATGAAGGGGAATTGATAAATCTTAATTGCTTTAAAAATGGAAAAGACGAGGCAACAAATATTTCAAAAAAACTCGAAAATGAGATTTCAAAAAAATATAATTTAAACAATGTTGCTATATTAGTTAGGGCAATTTTCCAAACAAGAGAATTCGAAGAAAGATTTCTTAAAATTGGATTGCCTTATAGAATATTAGGTGGTGTTAAATTTTATGAACGTACGGAAATTAAAGATTGTATTGCCTATCTTAGAATTGTTTACCAAAACAAAGATGACTTAGCTTTTGAAAGAATAGTAAATGTCCCGAAAAGATCTATAGGCAATACCTCTTTTAAAATGATAAGTGAGTACGCAAAAAAAAATGGGTTATCCCTTGAAAAATCCTCAAAGAAGTTGATTGATTTAAATAAGATTAAACCCAAAACAAAAGTTGGTTTGTTTAATTTTTTAAATTTCTTAGAAAAATGGAGAAATGATTATTTTAATAAAAAAATTGATCACATAAAGCTATTACAGATAATACTAGATGAGTCTGGTTATTCATTATCATTAAAAAACAAGAAAGATTTAGAAAACGAAAATAGACTAGAAAATATAAAGGAGCTTATAAATGCAATGAAAGAGTTTGATAATTTAGAAAGTTTTTTAGAACATGTTTCTCTTGCAACATCAACTGACAATGATTGGGAAGGAGAAAAAGTTAATTTGATGACAATGCATGCTTCTAAAGGGCTAGAATTTGATACGGTTTTCCTTCCAGGTTGGGAGGAAGGTTTATTCCCTCACCAAAAATCAATTGATGAAAAGGGACAACAAGGCCTTGAAGAGGAAAGAAGACTTGCTTATGTTGGAATTACTAGAGCTAAACACGAGGTATATATTTCATTTTCACTTAATAGATTTTATCAGGGAGATTGGATAGACAGTATTTCTTCTAGATTTGTAGATGAACTTCCTGAAAAATATACAAATAGAATCAACAATTTTGATAGAGACGAGGAAGAAATTTTTGAATTTAATCAAGATTTAGAAAATGATGAAAATGTTTACAGAAGCCCTGGCTGGTTGAGATACCAAAAACGACTAAAATGATCTCCACTAAAATTAAAAAGTTGAGACTTAAATTTAATATTTATAATATAGATGGCTATATTGTCCCTAAAAACGACTCCTATTTTAATGAATATTCTTCACCTGATAGACTAAAGTTTATATCTAATTTTGATGGATCTGCTGGTCTAGCAATAATTTTGGGAAACAAAAATTATCTATTTGTAGACGGAAGGTATACAATTCAAGCAAAATCTCAGTCTGGTAATAACTTTGATATCGTTGAGATTCATAAAAAACTACCATGGAAAGTACTAAAACATAAAATCAGAATAGGCTATAATCCATATTGCTTTACAAGTTTGACTTTAACGAGATATTTTAAAAGTTACTTTACACTTGTACCAATTTACGAAGATTTGATAATTAAGAAAAAATCAAGAAAAATTAATAATAAATTTTATTTTATAAAAGATCACATTTCAGGGGAAAGTTCAAAATCTAAGATTAATAAAGTTTTGAAATATCTTCGTGAAGACAAAGCAGACTGTCTTTTTATTACAGCTCCCGAAAACGTTGCCTGGCTATTAAATTTAAGGGGTAAAGATAGTCCACACAGTCCAATTCCTAACTGTAGGATGATTTTAAAAAATAATGGTGAAATATATTTGTTTGCAAACAAATCAAAAATACAAAATTTATCAATAAAAAGGAATTTATTAAAAGGAAAGTTAATTGATGAAAATAAAATAAATATTTTTTTAAAAGATTTTGTATCTAAAAAGATTATTTTAGATCGATTGAGTTGTTCTTTAGCTTACAGAAATATACTCAAAAATAAAATTTATATATCAGATAAAAATGATCCTATTTATAATTTGAAATCAATAAAAAATGATATTGAAATAAAAAATTTTATAAAAACACATATTTTAGATGGTGTAGCGGTAATAAAGTTTTTGTATTGGATTAAGAATTACAAAAAAAAACTCTCTGAATTGGATGCTGAAAAAAAATTAAATTTTTTTAGGAGGAAAAATAAAAATTATTTATTTCCAAGCTTTAATACAATTGCTGCATCAGGGCCAAATGGTGCAATTATACATTATAGAGCAAATAAAAGTTCTAATAGAATTATAAAAAAAAATGATATTTTTTTATGTGACTCGGGTGGTCAATATAAATATGGAACTACTGATATTACAAGAACAATTAGTCTAGGAAAGCAAACAAAAAAGATTAAAAATATATTTACGTATGTTTTAAAGGGTCATATTGCTGTTGCTAATTCAAATTTAAACAAATTAAAAAGTGCTCACTTGATAGATAATCTAGCTCGAAAATTTCTTAAAAAAAATGGATTAGATTATCCCCATGGCACAGGGCATGGCGTAGGTTATTTTCTTAATGTGCACGAAGGACCTATTGCAATCTCAAAAGGTTATAAAATAATACTTAAACCAGGCCACGTAATAAGCAATGAACCTGGTTATTATAAGAAAGATAAATTCGGTATTAGAATAGAAAATATGATTTATGTAAAAAAATTCCAAAATAAAATGTGCTTTAAAAATTTAACAATGGTTCCTTTCGATAAAGAATTAATCAATTTTAAACTTCTTAATAAAAAAGAAAAAGATTATTTAATTGGGTATAATTTAGAAGTTTACTCAAATGTAGAGAAATATTTAAATTATAATGAAAAATTTTGGTTATTGTCCCAATTTTGAAATTTTTTCAAAGTCTATTTGGTTTAATATTTTAACTTTTAAATCATTTGCCATTTTAACTTTTCTTGAGGTGGGTTTTTCACCAGCAACTAAATAATCAAGTTTTTTTGACACATTGCTTACAATTTTTCCCCCGTTATTTTCGACAATTGATTTAGCTTCAGCTCTGCTAATATTATTTAATTTTCCTGTAAACATTAATATTTTATTTGAAAATGCTCCCTCCATTTTTTTAATAACATTTTTTTCAAAAATTAGAATTCTACCCAAAGACATAGTCACATTTAGATTAGTTTTGTTCTTAAAAAAAATTTTTAAGGAATTAATTTGTGTTTCTCCAATGCCATCTATATTGGATAATTCTTCAATCTTACGCTCATCTTTTAACTTAATAAAGTTTGAATAATTTTTTAAGAATTCAGATATCAATTTAGCATTTTCTTGTCCTATATGCCTTATACCAAGAGAATAAATAAATTTATCTAGCTTTATTTTTTTTGATTTATTTACAGATTTTTCAAGATTTTCCACCGATTGGGGTCCCCATCCATCTAACTCTGAAATTTTTTTAAAATTTAAATTAAAGATATCATCAGGAAATTTTATTAATTTTAAATCCCAAAATTTTTCAACAACTTTTTTGCCTAAACCCTCGATATTTAAGGCATCTTTGGAAACAAAATGTTTTAATTTTTCAATTGAAATTTTTTCACATCCAAAACCCTCATTACTACATCTTCTGACTGCATCAATTTTTTTTGTTGTTGAATTATACTCTTTTATTGTTTTTGACCCACAAGAAGGGCATTTATTTGGAAATACATATTTTTGTGATTTTGTTGTTCTTAATTTTTTATCTACAGATATAACATGAGGTATAACATCCCCGGCTCTTTCAATTTTTACAGTGTCACCAATTCTTACGTCCTTTCTATTTATTTCATCTTCATTATGTAGAGTTGCGTTAGAAACCATTACACCACCAATGTTAACTGGTTTCACTTTTGCTACTGGCGTTAAAGCTCCTGTTCTTCCAACCTGAATATCGATATCTATAATTTTGGTTATAGAATAGTTAGCTGAAAATTTATGTGCAATAGCCCATCTAGGAGCAGTGGCCATAAAACCTAATCTTTTTTGCAAGTTAAATTCGTTGACTTTGTAAACTATACCATCAATATCAAAGTTAAGAGTAAATCTTTTTTTTTCTATATCAGAATGGTACTTAACTAAATTATTTATTCCTTTAATTGTTTTATTTAACGCAGAAATTTTAAAACCCCACTTATCTAGATTTTTGATAAAATCACTTTGTTTGCTTTCTTTCATGTTTGAATTATAACCAAAAGTGTAAGCAATAAATTTTAGAGGTATTAGTTCCGTTTTTTTAGGATCTTTTTGCCTTAGAGACCCAGATGCAGCATTTCTCGGATTTGCAAAATCTTTTTCAATTTTTTTAAAATCATTAGTTTCTATAAAGACCTCACCTCTAATATCTATTTCGTCAGGAAAATCTTTATATGAAATATTCAATGGAATATCTTTAATAGTTTTCAAATTTTCAGTTATATCTTCACCCTCATCACCATCACCTCTGGAAAGACCCTTGATTAACTTACCATTTTTATAATTTAGAGAGGCAGAGATACCATCAATTTTAGGCTCTGCGTTATATTCAAATTCATAATTCTTATCAAATGCTAAAAAGTTAATGTTTTTTTTTTGGAAATTTATTAAATCTTCTTCGTTAAATGCATTTGATAATGATAACATTTTAACTTTGTGTTTAAATTTCTCAAATTTTTTTGAGGGTTTGTATCCAACTTTAACATTAGGTGATTTTAAATCATTGAAACCATAATTACTTTCTAGTTCTAAAATTTCACTTTTTAATTCATCATATTTTTTATCTGAAACTAAGGGTTTTTGATTTTGATAATAAAACTTATTATATTTTTCCAATAAACTCAATTTTTTACGGTATTCTTTTGATAATGAGTCTTTCATTTAATAAAGAAGTTTTTTAAATTTTTGAAAAATTCCCTCTTTTTCTTTTTTGATTTCTAATTTTGATTTATAGTTTTTATTAAAAATTTTATAACTTTTTGAATACCATTCACTGGATTTATAGTTATATCCCAATAATGATGCGTATTTTTGGGACTCCTCGATTAAACCGAGCGTATAATGTATTTCTACCAACCTGTGAAGGGCTTCGTCTATAAATGATGTTTCTTCATAATTGTTAACGACATTTTTAAAACGATTAATTGCAGCAATCCATTTTTTCTTATTCATATAGTGAATGCCAATATACATTTCTTTAGATGCAAGATAGTCTTCTATCAAATCTAACTTGTATGAAGAGTCTAAAGCAAAATCTGTGTTTGGATAATTTTCTTGAATAAATTTGAATTTTTTTTCAGCCATTACTAAAGGCTTTAAATCTTTTTTTTCATCAACAATTTTTTCATAATAAACCATTGCTAATAAGTAGTGAGCGTATGGGATATTTTTTTCATTGGGATAGACCTTTAAAAATCGATTAAGTTCATATTCTGCATCATAATAATAATCTTGAGAATAATATGAGTAGGCTGCCATAAGCGCAGCCTTAGGTGCCCACTCAGATTGTGGATACAAAAGTTCTGCCTCATTAAATTTTTTTGCAGCAAATAACACGTCTCCATTTTCCAGTTCTATGTAACCTTCCTCGAAGGCCTCAATCATTTGAGTTTCAATATTTTTTTCTTTAACTAATGAAACTTTTTCTTCTTTTGAACACGACAAAAATATTGATATCAAAAAAATTAAAAAAAAATTTATAAAAGTTTTCATTATTAATAATTATTAACAGATAAATAAAAAAGCTTAAGTATTTATGCTATAGATTTTAAAGGATTTTTTGCTAAAAATGAATGTGGTATATTTTTTTCTTTGACTTCAATAATTGAAAAATTCTCGTTATTAGCTAATAAACTTCTTAAACCTAAATTTGTAACATTGTGTCCACCCTGACTTGAAGTTATTTTTCCAACCATTTTATATCCAGCAATATAAATATCACCTAAGCAATCTAAAATTTTATGATTTACAAATTCATTGGAGTTCCTTAACTTTTCTTTATTAAGTATCTCGTTTTGTCTAATAACTATTGCATTGTCCAAGCTACCACCACGTGCTAAACCCATTTTTTTTAATTTTTCTACATCTTCAAATAAACAAAACGTTCTTGACTCGTACATATCTTTTAAATCATCCATATATATATTTTTCATATTTCTCTGATTTAATATTGAGCTTTGTTTATATTTAATCTCAAAATCTATTTCTAAGCTTATTTTATTAGGTTCAAAACTAATATATTTTTCTCCTTCAGAATAAGTAATTTTTTTATTGATTTTTATAATCCTTATAGGTTGATCACTAATTTTGAAACCAGCATTTTGAATACTATCGACAAAACTTTTTGCAGAGCCATCCATGATTGGTAACTCTTCTTCATTTAGATCAATTAATAGATTATCAACTCCTAATCCACAAAGTGCCGCCATGAGGTGCTCGACTGTTGAAACGCTCACTCCGTTTTCGTTAGTTATTTTGGTGCAGTAAGATGCGCTTGAAACGTTAAATACATTTGGGTAAATTAAATTATTATTTTTTAAATCTGATCTTTTAAAGATGATCCCAGAGTTAGGTGGAGCTGGAAATAAGTTCATTGTAACTTTTTTTCCAGTATGAAGTCCTATTCCCTCAAATTTTAAATTATTTTTAATAGTTTTTTGATTTAATACGGACATTAAATACTTATAAATGTTTGCTTCATGAGGGGAAAAACAAGTATTGTTACAAAAGAATACAGTTAACTAGTCAAAAAAGTTAAATATTCTATCAAATATACTCATTTTTGCTTGGGGGTTCTCTTGTATTTGTAACTCTGACTTATTAACACCATTTATTACTTTTTTTGCTGATAGACACATATTTGGGTCTTCTTCATCATTTAAGAATTTTTTTGAATATTCAAAAGAAACTATTTTGTTTATATTAATTTTGCATTCTCTGAATAAGTTTTTCACTTTATTTATCAGGTTTTTATCTAAACATATAAATTCTATTTCCAAGATAATCTTTTTGAACTTTATGTCATATGGTAAAAGATTATACTCTTTGCCATCAACGATGTATTTATTTATTATAATATGAATTATTGATAATTTTTTATTATAATTATTAAAGTATTGTATCCCACCTTGAACTAAATTAGTAATAACAGTTTCGTCTAATCTTTTTTCATCAAATACGTTTTTAATGCTAAATAAAAAACTTTGATAAGTTTCTGAATCGATTGATACATTTCCAGTTGTTAAAAAGAAACCTAAACTTTTCTCAAGTTTTCTTATGTTGTCTTTAAGTAGATCCAAAATTATTTTAAAATTTAAATCATTATTGATTGTATCTGGAATTTCAAAGTCTATTGAATTTTTAAAATTATTTTTTCCATATTCAAAGAAACATATATATATTTTACTATTTGATATACCAAAATAAAAATCTCCATTTCTAGAATTACTCATATTTTATTATTCTATTTTTTAACCTTAAATCAATAACTTTTGAATTAATAAATTTGTCATTATTTAACAAATTATTACTATAATTAATTATTTCTTTAGAATACATA
>CACLEU010000001.1 GCA_902606075.1 uncultured Pelagibacteraceae bacterium | reverse complement strand
TAAATTCTGGATTGAAATTAAATTCGGAAAAAAATAACTCAGCTATAATTGGAGGAGGTGACGGAGGAGTAGCAAGAGAATGTATTAATCAAGGTTTCAATTATATAGATTGGTATGAGCTTGACCCCCAAGTAGTTGATATATGTGAAAAACATTTGAGTAAAGTTGGACAAAAAGCAACTAAAAAAAACTCAGTTAAATGTGTTTGGGGAGATGCCTTTGAAAGTATAAAAAAAGTTGAAGATAACAAATATGATAAAATCTTTGTAGATTTAAATGATGATCAATATTGTATCGACTTAGCTGCTAAAAATATTAAATCTTTAAAAAGAATTCTAAAAACTAATGGCACAATTACTGCTCAAGTTGGCAGCCAAGACAAAAAACCAAAACAAGTTGAAAAATGGCTAAACTTATTTAGAAAAAGTTTTGGTAATTCTTCTCTAGATAGAATTTACATACCAAGTTTTGATTGTTCTTGGAATTTTGCATCATCATTAAATAAATAATCTCTTTTTTAATCAAAAAATTTGTGAAATAATTAGTTTATATATTTGGAGGAAATATGAATGTAATTAAAAAATTAAGCTTAGGTTTATTGATAACTTTGTTTTTATCAGTAACTGCTAATGCTGACAAAATAAGAATTGGTACTGAGGGTGCTTATCCACCATGGAATTCTAAAGATGCTTCAGGTAAGTTAATTGGGTTTGAAGTTGAGTTAGCATGGACACTTTGCAGATACATTGGTCAACAGTGCGAAATTGTTGAGCAAGATTGGGATGGTATGATACCTGCATTAATAATGAGAAAATTTGATGCAATAATGGCTGGAATGTCAATTACTGATGAAAGAAAAAAAGCTATTAATTTTTCTCAAGGTTACGCAGATGAAGTTGCTTCATTAGCGGTTATGAAAGGTTCTAATCTAGAGGGTATCCAAACTTCTGAGGGTATAAATCTTAGCATTAAGTCTGGCGCAGTTAAAAAAGATTTAAAAACTATTACTAGTGCTTTAGTTGGTAAAACTGTTTGTGTGCAAACTGCTACTATTCATCAAAACTTTTTAGAATCTGGTGATGTAGGAAAAGTAAATGTGAGAACTTATAAAACTCAAGATGAGGTTAATTTAGATTTAACGTCTGGAAGATGCGATGTAGCTTTAGCTGCTGCTGTAGCCTTTACTGATTACGCAGAAAAATCTGGAAAACCAGTTGCACTTGTCGGGCCCACGTTTTCAGGTGGAGCTTTTGGAAATGGTGTCGGTGTCGGAATTAGAAAAGACGATACTGAATTGTTGAAGGCTTTCAATAGCGCTATTAATAAAGCTAGAAAAAACGGAGATATAAGCCGAATTGCAACTAAATGGTTTGGCTTCGACGCTTCGATGTAAATATTTAATGATTGGCGACTATATAATATAGTCGCCTGTCAATATGGATCTTTTAGCATTTGGAAATACTGGTTGGGGAGATGAACTATTCTTTGCAACACTGATGACAGTTGCTGTTTCAATAACAGCTATGATTATTGGTTTTTGTTTTGCTTTAATCTTTACTCCACTTAAGTTGTCTAAAAACAAATTTTTACATTTTATCGGAAATTCTTACACAACAATTGTTAGAGGTGTACCAGAATTATTAGTTATTTATTTACTTTTCTTTGGTGGAAGTGGAGCAGTCATGTATGTTGCTTCAATCTTTGGATATAATGAGTATATAGAAATAAATGCATTTCTAACAGGTTCACTTGCAATAGGTATTATTTCAGGAGCATATTCAACAGAGGTTTTTAGGGGCGCTCTTCAATCTATTGACAAAGGTCAATTCGAGGCCTCAAAGGTTTTAGGTTTAAAAAAACCTTTTTATTTTTTTAAAATTATAATGCCACAAATGTTAAGACTTTCTATTCCTAACTTAAGCAATGTTTGGCAAATTACTTTAAAGGATACTTCATTAATATCAGTGACAGGTTTAGTAGAGATAATGAGACAGTCATATATTGCAGCAGGGTCTACTAGAGACCCACTTTTCTTTTATTCTTTTGCAGCAGTTTTATATTTACTACTAACTTATTTAAGCATGCAATTGATCAATAAGTTAGAAACAAAATATAGGAGAGGTTACTAATGGATTTGGATTTGATGATAAATAGTTTCCCAAAACTTTTAAATGCAACTTTAATAACATTAAAATTATTATCTTTATCACTTATATTTGGTTTAATATTAGGACTTTTTTTTGCAATTCTTAGATTAAATAAAAATATATTTTTAAGTAGGTTTTCATATCTCTATTCATACGTGTTTAGAGGCACCCCTCTTTTAGTTCAAATATTTATTATATATTTTGGATTAGGACAGTTAGAATTTTTACGATCATCCTTTTTATGGGTTGTTTTAAAAGAACCTTATTGGTGTGCTATAATTGCTTTTTCACTTAATACAGGTGCTTATACTTCTGAGATTTTAAGGTCAGCGTTTGAAACTATAAATAAGAACTTCATAGAGGCTGGAGATAGTCTTGGTATTTCTAAAAAAATAATATTCTATAAAATCCAAATTCCTATTGCCATAAGACAATCATTACCTGCCTATGGAAATGAAATTATATTAATGCTTAAAGGAACTTCATTAGCAAGTACTGTAACCCTTATGGATTTAACTGGAGTTGCAAAATATATAATTTCTACAACTTTTAAACCAATAGAAGTTTTCATAGTAGCTGGTGGAATTTATTTGTTTATGACCTTTGTAATTCACAATTTTATTAAATACCTTGAAAAAAAATATAGTTATTAATAACTAGTATATTCTTTGATTTCTTTAATCTTTGACCCAGTTTGATTATTTATTTCAAGTTTTATCGAGGCTCTTTTGTCATTTAAAAAATGAATATCTCTAGATAATTTTATAAATTTTTCACCAAAATCAGAATTTTTTTCACATAATCTCTTGTCATCTTCAATTACCCATAACTTAGAATTTATATTTTTTAAGTTATCAAATAAACTATTTAATCTTTCGTTTGTTTTTATATTACTAATCATCTGTTCTTTTAATATATTATATTCATCTATGATAAATTTCAGTTTTTCCTTGTCTTGTATTTTATCTTTTTTAATTTCTAAAATAGAAATTTTATCAAATAACTCGCCTACAGAAACTTCAACTAGAATTTTATTCATAAAGTTTTTTTAATATGATAACTTGTTAGAAATATGTCTAATATATTAATCATAAAACATGGATCTTTAGGAGATATAGCCCAGGCTAGTGGTGCAATTCAAGACATTTGTGAAAACCACTCAACTGATAATATTTTTCTTTTAACTACTAAGCATTACGTAGATCTCTTTAAGAAAAATAAGTCTTTAAAAGAAATAATTTTAGACAAAAGACTATCAAGATTTAATTTGATTTATCTTTATAGTTTAATGAGAAAATTAAAGAAAAATAAATTTTCCAAAGTTTATGATTTACAAAATTCATCCAGAACCTCTTTTTATAAAAAAATATTATTCCCAAATACAAATTTAAATATTTGGTCTTCATCAGAAACAGCTTTACCAAGTGATAACACCAAGGAAGAATTTGACAAAAGTCCAGTGCTTGAAAGATTTAATTTTCAGCTACAAGCATCTGGAATAAAAACAAAACATACAATGTCTCCTGATTTTTCTTGGTCCTGTAACGATATTAGAAAAATTCTCGAGGAATATAAATTATCAAAATATATATTATTATTTCCATTTTGTTCCCCTCATCTATCGGTGAAGAGGTGGCCACATTTTAATAATTTAATAACTTTGATCAAAGCAAAATATAAAGATCAATATAAAATTATAACCGCACCTGGACCTGATGAAATCAATCAAGCAGATCAATATGATGCAATAAAAATTTTAGATAATGGAAAAGCTATTAGTATTTCACAATTAGCTTCATTGATAAAAGAAAGCAATTTTGTAATTGCAAATGATACTGGTCCAGCACATATGTCAGCACACCTTAATGCAAGAGGTTTGACATTGTTTGGCTCTCACACAACAGCAAAAAAAGTTAGTATAGAAACAGATAATTTTAAAGCAATTCAAGCTGGGGATTTAAGTAAATTAAGTGCTGAAAAAGTTTTTGAAAAAATTATTTTATAAAATTTCTAAATATTTTTTAATAATTTCAGACCAGTAAAATTTTTTTGACACTTCTTCAGCTTTTTTACCAAGTACTTTATATCTGTTATTTTCTAAGATGTTTGAAATTGATTGATAAATTTCGTTTAGACTATTGCCATCGCAGATGTAGCCTGTCTCTTCATGCTCTATAGCATCTGAAGCACCACCATCTTTTCCACCGATAGAGGGAACTCCAAATTGAGCCGCCTCTACATAAACTATTCCAAACCCTTCGACAGATTTTTTGTAAGTAATGGAAGGCATTACAAAAACATCAGAACATTTTAAATAAGAATTTTTTTCATCTTTAATTAAATTTTTTGGAAATATAACATGATCTTCTAATTTGAGTTCTTTGATTAACTTTTTAAGGCTATCAATGTTCTCTCCTTGTCCAATACAAATATAAATAATGTTTGGGTAAATTTCCCTTAAATTTCTAAGAGCCATAATTATCTTTTCGTGGTTTTTTCTTTTATCAAATCTAGCGACTGTTATTAATTTTGGGTTTTTTCCCTCTAATGTCTTTCTTATACTTTTGTAAATTTTATCATCAATTTTATCGATTGGAAAAACACCTGGATTAATTACTTTGATGATATTTTGATTTACCCCAACATTTATAGCTAAATTTTTGGTAAAATTAGAATTTGCAACTACTGTATGACAACTATTTAAAATTTTAATTAACCTTTTATTAATAAAAGAATCTTTTTTATGATTAATTTCTTTAGAGTGTATTAAACATATCTTCTTTACATTGGTATTTATATTTTCAAGGCTTTTCCAATGATCTGAAATGATTGCTTTAACTTTTTGGTTATTCTCTAGATATGTGTTTACTAAATTGGCTTTTCTATATTTTTTAAATATTTTTGGACCACTTACTCTTTCAATTGAAAAAGATAGTTTTTTGTCAAAATCATTTTGATTTGGATATTGATCTGCGAAAACTTTGATCATTACATTTTCAGACAATGATTTAGCTAAACCATACATAAGGTTTTGCATACCACCTACCTCAGGAGGAAAAGTTCTAGTTACAATTAAATGCATAATTATTTAATCCACTTTATACTACAACCAAGGCTTGGCTTTTGAACATCAGGCCCTTTTTGTGTTTCAGCTATTAGTTTCATAGCTTCAAATAGTTCACTCGATCCATTTCTAATAGGTTTTAAATCTTTAAGCTCTCTAATCCTACCTCGATAGTTTAGCTTAAGATCTTTGTTATATCCAAAAAAATCTGGGGTACACACTGCATCATATTTTTTTGCTATTTCTTGAGTGTCGTCAAGCAAGTACGGAAAACAAAACTTATGTTTCTCAGAAAATTTGACCATGTTTTCAAAAGAGTCTTCAGGATAATTTATAGTATCATTTGACATGATTGCGGCTGAATTTATTCCCATGTCACTAAGTTTTTTACAATCATCTACTAAGTCATTAATAACTGCTTTTACATAAGGACAATGATTGCAAATAAACATTATAAGCGTCCCATTTTCACCTTTAATATCATTTAGTGATAAAATAGCATTTTCAACTGATTTTAATTTAAAATCATTTGCACGAAGACCAAAATCACATATTGGAGTTTTTGTTAATGCCATGTAAAATAATTTATAAATTATGTTTTACGATTTAAAAGATAAAAAACCAAAAAACTCTGGCGAAAATTGGGTGGCACCTAATGCAGTTATAATTGGAGATGTAACTTTAGAAAAAAATTCAAGCATTTGGTTTAATGCTACTTTGAGGGGAGATATAGAAAATATTCATATTGGAGAGGGGTCCAATGTTCAAGATGGATGTGTCTTGCATACCGATCCAGGATGTCCACTAAAAGTTGGAAAAAATGTTACGGTTGGACACTTAGTTATGCTTCATGGATGCATAATTGGAGATAATAGTTTGATTGGTATAGGTGCAGTAATTTTAAATAAAGCTAAAATTGGTAAAAATTGTATTATAGGTGCAAAAGCACTAATTACAGAAAATAAAGTAATACCCGATAACTCATTAGTAATTGGCTCACCGGGAAAAATAGTCAGGGAAGTAACAGAGGAAGAAAAAAAAGCAGTTGATGAAAATACTAAACATTATCAAGATAATTGGAAAGAATACTCTAAGTTAATTTTCTAAATTAGTTATGATATATTTACAAAAACTAAGTAAAATTTTTTTAATTAAGTAATTTAAAATGTTATTTAGATCATTATTTTACACTGTAATATTATTTATTTTTTTAATAGTAGAGGCTTTTGCAGAAATTACTTACTTACAAATTTTGAAAGATCCCACGGATTTAAGATTGAATCTTCAGTATGCAAAAGAGCAAGAGTCTAAAGGTCGGTTTAAATCTGTTATTGCAACGTTAGAAAGATTGAATGCTTTGTATCCAAAAAATATAGATTTAAAACTTTATTTATTATCGATCTCAATTAAAACTGATAGCACAGAAAAAACTTTAAATTTAATCAGCAAAATTCAATCTAGCGATCAAATATCCGATGAAATTAAAAAAAAGGTTGCTCAAATCTTTGATGATATGAATAAAAAAAAAATAGACAAAGAAATAATTGAAAAGAAAAAACAGAGGGAAAAAATACAAATTGCATCAAAACAAAAAGCGCCAAAAGAAAAAAGTCCTTGGACTTGGTATACTGAGTTAAGCTATACGAATATGGCTAACTCTAATATCTCAAACATTTCTGAAAGCAAAACACAATATTCTGGAGGAAGCATAATCGCGATGAGTGGTATTGAGGGAGACGATCTATTAACATTAAAAAATGGATGGGGTGCAATCTATCAAATTAATTCATCATCTAACCTATCATTATACGCCAGTCATTCTTCATCAGAACAAAATAGAGCAACATCGGATGAAAATGATACGCAAGCACTCTCAGCTACATATAGTAAATTTTTTAAAAAAAATACTATCACCTCAACTTTTTCTTTCACAGATTTAAATACTAGAAGGGCAGCAGATACACTGACTAGAAATATTGCATTAGACAATAGATATTTTGTGAATGATAAAATCAAATTTTTAACTGGTATAAATCTTGGTACATCAGAAGGAAATCAAAACCCATCTAATCTAACTAAAAGAAATGGCAACACAAGAAAAACAGGCTTGGTATTTGGGCCGGAATATTATTTTACTCCACAACATAGTTTTAAATTAAAGTACGCACTAACAGGCACAGATGCTATAGCCGACTATAATTCATTAGAGGACGAGACAATTTCGGCGTCTTATGCAAAAAATTTTAAAATAGGTAATTTAGGATTAACGTATTCAATTTCTGATAAAAAACATAAAGAACCGGATTCAGAATTTATTCATCCTTCATTTAGTAGAAAAGATGAAAATAAAACTAAGACTATTTCTTTTAGCGGTAATCTAAACCAATTATTTTCATCACAAAAATTTTTTCCAATTTCAGAAAAATTTGGAAATTTTTTAAATACAATAAGTTATAATACATCTTGGTCAGAAACTCAGTCAGAAAGCAGCCTTTTACAACATAATTATAAAAAAGAGTCTTTTTCATTTGGACTTACAAAAAGAATTTATTTTCAATGATCTATTTTATGTTAAATTATAAGACAATTTTTTTTATGAAATTATTTTTTAAAATTTTAATAATTTTTCTTCTTAGTACAAAAACATTTGCATCAACTCAACAAATAGGTGTCATTGGTTTTGTAATAGGAGACGTTATCAATCAAAAAGGAGAAAAATTAAGAGTCGGAGATACGATATATTTTGGCGATACCATCACCACTAATGATGGAGCCAAATCGCAACTATTATTTATAGACGAAACAGTAATGACGATTGGCTCTGACACTAAATTGACAATTGATGAATATATTTTTGATACTACAAAAGACTCCGGTAAACTTTTAACTACTATTTTAGCTGGAAGTGTAAAAATTCTCACAGGAAAAATCAGTGAAAAAAATCCTGCTAATTTAGAGGTAAAAACTCCGGCAGGCACTATTGGTACTAGAGGAACTGAATTTAAAGCATCTGTTGATCCTTTAACTACTCAAAGCAAAATTTTACTTATTGGTCCTGGACCAAAAAATTCTTTAAATTTGAGAGCAGGTGCTGTTGAAGTATCCAATGAATTAGGTACGGTTACTTTAGATCAACCATATTTGTTTACTGAGTTAACACAAAACAGAGCTCCAACAGAGGCGGCAGTTATTCCTCAGGCTGAATTAAAGATATTCCAAAAATTAGAGGTTGAACCTGAAGTTGCTGTTGCTCAGTTGCCAGATGAGGAAACTAATACAGATGAACAGAATGCTGAAGCTGAAGAAGAGAACACTGCATTGGTAGAAGGTGATAATTCACAAGAAGACACGATAGAGGAAATAATTTCAATTGATGAAGCAGAAATAAATTCAATAATTAAAGATGAAATTTTTACAGAAGATCAAAGTGAAAGTGACTTAGTTGTTGAAACACTAGTTGCGGCACTAGCAAAAGATGATGGTGGAATTACTGCTCAAATGTTAGGCAAATCTTTTTTAAATAGTGGGAATGATGTTAGATCAGATTTAGATTTACCTGATGGCATGAGCTTAAATTCAGATGAGGCAAATATTTTCTTTGAAGAAAAAGCAATGCAGGAAATAGAAAAAGTAATGCTAGTAAGCGCAAGAGTAAAAGATGTTGAGTATGTACCTACTAAATTTAATCAATTAAGTGGCTTTGATGATATTAGAGTTCCAATAATAAATGATGAAACAGGTGACGTTGTTTTTCTTGATATGGGTAACATAGATTTTAAACCTCAAGTTTTATCTACTAACTTAAATGATGACCAACCCCAATTACTACCCAGAATACCCGAGCAGTTATTTCTTAAAGGCGGAGATGAAAATGTATTTATAGATTTTGAAGAAGGTCAATTTTTTGAAACAGTGATAGATCCTGAAATTGAAATATTAGATCAAAAATATCAAGAAGCTATTAATACTGGTGCTTCACAAGATGAAATTGAGGAAATATTTATTGAAATGGATGAAGTCATGCAAAAAGCTGACGTGTCCATGACTGCTATAAATATGTCAACTATGGAAAATGAAATTGTACTACCTGGTTTAAATTTGGATTTCCTTTCTGCAGAAGAATTTGTAAAGGAACAAGATAGTTTTCTATTTAGTACAGATTTATATACAGAATCTTGGGAACAAGCAGAGGCAGGAAAAGTAGCTATTTTTAAAATAGATGGCTCAGTTGATTACGTAGATCAAGAAGATGCGAACGCTGCATGGGAAGAAGCTGATAAGGCATATGAACAAGAATTTTCGGAAGCTTTTCCTGAAATTTATCAGGCAGAAAAAAAAGCAGAGGCTTTAATGGCAAAGGCAGATGCCCAGGCGGAAGAGCTATTTTTAAATATTGATCAATTAATTCAATCTGGAGCCTCAGATGATGAAATAGAGGAAGCATTTTTAGAAGTTGATGCTCAATTGAGCCAAGCATATTTCGAAGTTGATGCTGCCTTTGAAGAAGTAATGTTAGTTGAAATGAAAACTGATGTATTGATGATGGCAGAAGAAGCAGCAAGCTTAAAGTATGAAATAAATAACGCCAAAAAGACTGGAACTCTGAACGGTCAGAAATTATCTGAAGCAGAAATAAAAGAGTTTGAGGAAGAAGTAAAATTTTTAGAATTGGCGGTTGAGGATACTAAAGAGGATTATCTAGAAGAAGTAAAATTTGTAAATCAAGCGTTAGACGTTAGACAAGCCGATATGCAAGTAGAATTTGAAATTCCAGAAATAGATTTTCAATTAGCTTCATTAGACATTGAACAAAATTTACAAATACAAGAAGTACAAATTCAAGAAGAAAAAGGATTGCAACAAGAATTTCAAGCAATAGAAATGTTCTATATTGAGCCAGAAGCTTTTCTCGAAGAGCCAGAACGTCAGATTGATGTACAACAACAAAATACAATTAGCGCAGGTACCACTACATATGCAGATTTAAATACACAATCAAGTGGAACAGATGTTTATATAGGAGCGCAGACAGATTTAATTATTACTTCAGCCGCAAGTAATGCTGCAACTCAAGCAACACTCGGAAAAACTGTAGGAAATTTTCAACCGGTTCATCAAATAAATTATTCTACCAGACAAATAGATCAAACAGCAGTACTTGAGTTGACTGCTTTAGGGCGAAGCACACTTCCTAGATTATCTTTAATAAATAAGACTCATAGTTATAGCGCAAGTGATACCGGAAACGTTACACCAAGCACCGCTTTTACACTTCCTTTCATGGGTCTAGCTACTGAAGTTAATTCTAGTTTGACTTCAACTGTTTCGAATGATGTTACAGATGGATCTACATATCTTGAAAATGAATTAGATCCAAATTTGACTAATTTTTTAGTTACAATTTCATCTGAATCAACCAACACAGCTGGAAATGTCGCAAATTCTATACAAACAACAGTTACGGTTGAATCTGATGGTGGTGTAGCTGGAAATACTAATAAAGCTTCAGGAACAGACAGTGGTGCAATAAAACAATAAAAAAATTAATATATATGCCTACATACACAGTTGCTACATCAAATCTTAATCTTAACTCAAAAAAACAAAAAGAAATAGCCCAAGGAATTACTAAAATTCACAATGTTGTTACTGGCGCAAATACTTATTTTGCTCAAGTTATATTCAATAATACTAAAAAAAATAATCATTTTATGGGAGGTAAAATCGTGAAGGAACCTTCAATTTTTTTACTTGGTCAAATCAGATCAGGTCGCTCAAAGAAAACAAAAGATAAATTAATTTCAGATTTAAAAAGTATTATAGTTAAAAAATCAAAATTAGATGAAACACAAGTGTGGGTTTACATCATAGACCTACCACCATCACAAATGATAGAATATGGTGCTGTATTACCAGAATCTGGAAAAGAAAAACAATGGTTTATGGGTTTATCTAATAAGTTAAAAAAGAAATTATCTGCATTAGAAAAATAACATTAGGGCACAAGCCAACTATCATTATTATTTTCTAAATCAAATCTAGCTCTTCGATGACCTTTTGCTGCGAGGTATAGCCATTCAATTGATTTAATTTTACATTTAATAACAGTAAAATTTTTAAAACCTTCTTCACTTTGTTCCATTGTATAATCAAAATCTTCTAATTTAGATATCATTCCAGAGGTTGGATTTTCTGATGCTGCCCCGGGAGGACTATCGGTTAAGTAACATCTTCTACTTATATGTTGAGTTTTTTTCCACGATTCCTCTGTTATAGAATTTTGATTATTTACTTCACATACCACTTTTACCCTTAATTGAATTTTTTCCTCCTTGTCATAAAAAACTAGAGAGGCATTTTTATTTTTTTTAAGAATATCTACTTTAGGAGATCTAAAATCTGTGTGAAATTGTAATAATTTATTCTCTCTATCTGACTTTCTTAAAACTACAATCCTACCATCTACCTCATTTTGATTTGCACAAATGAATACAGGAATTCTAAACTGAGAACCTCTATTAGTTACCGCATCATCTAGCATTGACCAGTACTTATTTTGAATCTCTTCTAGGTTTTCATAGTATGCTGGCTGCATACATTACTTTCTAAATCTTTTAATTAAACTTGATGTATCCCATCGGTTACCACCCAAACCTTGAACTTCACCATAATATTTATCAACAAGTTCAGTTACTGGTAATAGAGAGCCATTATTTTTAGCCTCCTCCATTGCAATCTTAAGATCTTTTCTCATCCAATCTACTGCAAAACCAAAATCAAATTTGTCATCAATCATAGTTTTGTATCTATTTTCCATTTGCCATGATTGTGCAGCACCCTTTGAAATTACCTCTATAACATCTTCCATATTCAATCCTGCTTTCATTCCAAAGTTTATTGCTTCAGATAAGCCTTGAACTAATCCAGCGATACAAATTTGATTTACCATCTTTGCAAGTTGTCCACTTCCAGTACTGCCAAGTAATTTCATTTTTTTACTGTAACAATCTATTTTATCTTTTGCTTTATCAAAGTCAGCTTGATCTCCTCCAATCATAACAGTGAGAGCACCATTCTCAGCTCCAGCTTGACCACCAGAGACTGGCGCATCTAACGCTCCAAAATTATTTTTTTTTGCATAATCATAAATTTCTCTAGCAATTGTTGCTGACGCTGTTGTGTTATCAATATAAATAGCACCTTTTTTAATAGTTTTAAAAATTCCTTTTTCACCAAATGTAACTTCTCTTAAGTCATTATCATTTCCAACGCATGTAAAAATAAAATCAGCGTCTTTTGCTGCCTCTGCAGGTGTTTCCGCCACTTTTCCTTTATGCTCACTAATCCATTTTTCAGCTTTAGATTTTGTTCTATTAAAAACAGTTACATTATGACCACCTTTTGATATATAACCTGCCATCGGATAACCCATGACACCAAGACCTATGAAAGCTACATTACAACTCATAATATTTTATGTTTAAAAGTTTAAGTTTAAAAGTAATTATATTTGGATTTATATTTACATTTTTTTCAAGCTTTGGACAGAGTTTTTTTTTAGGTTTGTTTAATTCAAGCATTCGAGACGCTCTATCAATATCTTATGGACAATTTGGCACAATATATGCATCAGCAACTTTATTAAGCGGTTTAATTATTATTTGGGTTGGAAAAAAAATTGATGATGTAGATATATTTAAATTTGCTTCATTAGCAACATTACTATTGTCTTTCTCATGCTATTTTTTTTCTAAAGTTTCATCAATAACTTTTCTGTTCGTTGCTATTTTTTTAATGAGATTTTCAGGCCAAGCTCTAATGTCTCATACTGCTACCACAACAATCTCAAGGTATTTTACTAAATCAAGAGGAAAAGCTTTAAGTATAGGATGGTTCGGGTTATCTACAGCTGAATTTATTCTACCAGTTTTTATAATATATTTGTTAACTTTTATGGATTGGAGAAATATATGGATTAATATTTCTTTTGTAATCTTATTATTACCTTTGATTTCATATCTTCTTATTAAAAACATTAAGCTCGATTCTAGGGAAATTGACAATGATAAAAATAAAAAAAATATAAAAATTAAAAATTGGAAAAGAATTGAAGTTATAAAAGATTATAGATTTTATGTTGTGTGTGCAAATATGATTGCAATGCCTTGGATAGCTACTGGAATATTTGTTTATCAATCATTTATTCTATCCTCAAAAAATTGGGGCCCTTATGTCATAGCTCAATCCTTTATGGCTTATTCTGTTTTATCAGTAATAACTTTATTTATTGCAGGATTTTTAATTGATAAGTTTTCGAGTAGAAAACTTTTAATTTATATGAACATACCTTTTCTACTTTCTCTATTTTTAATTATTATTTTTGACACCCCTTTAATCTCTTTTTTATTTTTAGGATTGATAGGAATTTCAAATGGTTTAGCAAACGTACTTGGCTCTTCAACTTGGGCAGAAGTTTATGGAGTAAAACACATTGGTTCAATTAAAGCTTTAACCACAGCACTTATGGTATTTTCAACTGCTTTTGGAACTGCAGTATTTGGATTACTAATAGACAAAGGTTTTTCAATAGAGGAAATTTCCGTAATATCAGGGACCTATATTCTTATAGCCTTAATCGCACTATTTTTTGTTAGAAATAAACTAAATCCAATTAAAATTTAAAAAAAACTTGATTTTGTAAAGGTGTATGTATAAACACTCCGCATGGCAAGAGTTACTGTAGAAGATTGTATAGATAAAGTAGATAGTCCTTATGAGCTTGTTCTGGTTGCAAAAGAGAGAGCAACTCAACTTAATTCAGGTTTAGAGCCTTCACTTGATAGAGATAACGATAAAAACACTGTTATTGCTTTGAGAGAAATAGCCGTGGAAAACGTTAAAATAGATGATTTGACGGATAGTGCAATTTATAAATTAAGAAAACACATAGAGCAGGTTGATGACTTAAGTGAAGACGACGAAGATATTGGAGATGATTTTGACAGTTTATATAAAGGGGAAATTTCTAAAAGTGGTGCACCAATTTTACCATCTAAAAGAGCTAGAAAAGTTCCTGAAAAAATACAAGTTTCTAAAGAGGATTTAGCAGAATTACAAAACTCAGATACCTCAGATACTCCTGTACAATCTGAAAATGTTTCTTCAGAACCACAAGAAAATGAAACTGATGAAGTATCATTAGACGAAATTGCAGAAAATAATAATCAGACTGAAGAAAACTCTGATACTCCAGAACAATAATATTTAATTAATATTTAAAATAAGATATTCATTACAATAATGAGCAAATCACTTATTATTGCATGTGATGGGGAAGCTGCTAGTGGTAAAAGCACTGGCGCAAAACTTTTATCAAAAAAATATAAATTATTGTTATTAAATTCCGGACTTTTGTATCGTTATGCAAGCAAGATTTTAATTTCAAGAAAACCAAAAAAAATAATTCCATATCTAAAAAAAAAATTCAGAAATGTTTCTTATAATTCAATAAAAAAACAATCTCTACATTCTCAAGAAATAAGTAATCATGTTGGATATTTAGCTAAAAATAAAGCTGTAAGAGAAATTATGGGACTTTATCAAAAAAGAATAATAAAAAAAAACAAAAGAATTTGCGTAGAAGGAAGGGATATTGCTACAAAAATTTTGAATAAAAATCCAAGGTATGACTTAGCATTTTATTTTACTTGCAAAATAAATATTGCAGCTAAGAGAAGATGGAAAGAATTAAAAATGAAAGTACCTTTAAAAGAAGTTCAAAAAAGTTTATTAAAAAGAACTAAAATGGATAAAAATAGAAAGCACTCCCCATTAAGAAAGGTAAAGGATGCTATTTTAATTCGCACTGATAAATTAAATAAAAAAGAAGTTTTAAATAAAATGTCAAAAGAAATTAATAATATTATTTAATCACAAAACTCTTCGATAATTTTTTTTCTATGCTCGTCTAAATCAGGTATATCACCTCTAGTATTATTATCTTTATAATTCGACATTTTAATTGGGTTTCCTGCAGTTTTAAACTCACCTATTTTTTTATGAAAAGAATTTACAATCATATTTCGTGATTCAATTTGAGGATTTTCTACCGCTTGTTTTATATTAAATATTGGTCCACATGGTATTTTATCTTTTTCCATAAGGCTTATCCAATCCGAAGTTAATTTTGATGAAAGTTTTTTCTCAAGAATAACTTTTAACTCGTCCATATGCTTACTTCTTGCAGAATTGGTATTAAATTTTTCATCTTTTGAAATTTCAGAAATATTTAGTAATCTACAAAGTTTTTCGAAAAGTTTATCGTTACCTGCTGCAATAATTATGTAACTATCTTTAGTCTTAAATGCTTCAAAAGGAGCAATTGATGGATGTCTGGATCCCATTGGTTTTGGTATTTCTTTTTTTGAAAGGTATCTTGCAATTGCATTTTCTAAAATTGCAATTTGACAATCAAGCATTGAAACATCGATGTAAGTTCCTTTCCCTGTTTTTTGCCTATCATATAAAGCAGCATTTACACCTATCGCTGTAAATAGACCTGCTGTAATATCACCAATGGAAGTACCAACTCTTGTAGGTTCAGAATTTGGTTGCCCTGTAACACTCATTAACCCCCCCATGCCTTGTACAACCATATCGTAAGCGGGAAGCTCTCTTAAAGGACCTGTCTGGCCGAAACCAGAGGCAGATGCATATATTAATTTTGGAAACTTTTTACAAATATCTTTCCAGCCATATCCCCATTTTTCTAATGTGCCTGGTTTGAAATTTTCAACAAGGACATCAGCTTTCTCTAAAATTTTGTCAAAGATTTTTTTATCTTCTTCATCTTTTAAACTTAATGCTATACTTTCTTTACCTCTATTAAGGGACATGAAATATGCTGAATACTCTTCTATAAATGGACCAAATTTTCTAGAGTCATCTCCTGTTTCAGGAGCTTCAACTTTAATAACTCTTGCACCAAGATCTGACAATACCATCGTACAATATGGTCCTACAAGTACTCTTGTTAAATCAAGAACTAATAAATTTTTTAAAGGTCCATCCATAAAATATAATTATATAGTACTTTAATATATATTGACTCTTATTAATAAGTTACATTTAATATAGCATTAAATAATTAAAGAGAGGGATAAATATGTTTAAAAAAATATCTTTGTATTTTATTTCATTAATCTTTGTATCAACAACTATTGGATCAGCTTTTGCAGTAACTTTAAAAGCTAGTCACCAGTGGCCTGGTACACCAAGAGCTGATGGATCGTTTGATGTAAGACATGAAATGGTTCAAATTATTGCTGATGAAATGAAAAAAGCAAACGTAGGTGTAGATGTTAGAATCTATCCTGCAAAATCATTATATAAACCAAAAGAACAATGGAAACCAATGACTACAGGACAACTTGATATTTCAGCATTTCCTTTAGCGTATGCTGCTAAGTTTCACCCTGAGTTTGATATTACATTAATGCCTGGAATGGTTAAAAATCATAAACACGCATTAAGAGTAAACTCTTCTCCAATGATGACAGAAATTAAAAAAATCATCAATGATGCGGGGGTCGTAGTATTATCTGATGCTTGGTTAGCCGGTGGATTTGTATCAAAGAAAAATTGTATTTCAAATCCGTCCTCTGTAAAAGGTCAAACTTTTAGAGCTGCAGGTAAAGCATTTAATCAGATGTTAGAGGCGGCAGGAGCAGGCATACAATCTATGCCATCTTCAGAAATCTACAATGGTTTACAAACTGGTGTTCTTGACGGTGCTAATACAAGTTCAGGAAGTTTTGTATCATACAGAATTTATGAACAAGTTAAATGCGCAACTCCTCCAGGTGATTATGGATTATGGTTTATGTATGAACCAATTTTAATGTCAAAAAAATCATTTGATGCACTAGATAGCAAACAACAAAAAGCTTTGATGAAAGCTGGCAAGGTCGCAGAGAAATATATGACCAAAGAAGCTGCTGGTTTAGATACGACAATGGAAAAAGCTTACAAAGAAGCTGGTGTAAAGTTGTCTTACATGAAAAAATCAGATTTTGATGCTTGGTTAGCTATTGCCAAAGAATCTTCATACAAAAATTTTGCAGAAAAAGTGCCAAACGGTCAAAAATTGATCGATATGGCTCTCGCTGTTAAATAATTAAAATTAAAATTATACCCCTGCTTATTTAAGCAGGGGTATTTTTTATGACTGATAAATTTATTAGATTAACAAATTGGTTAGCGAAAGCGTGCGGTGTTTTTGCTGCAGGATGTCTTTTCTTATCTATTGTTATTATCACAGAATTAGTATTTGAGAGATATTTATTTAAAAGTGCTATTACATGGCAGACTGAGCTAGTTACTATGTTACTAGTTGCATCCACATTTATTGGTAGTGCTTATGTTTTGAGCGTGAAAGGTCACGTAAACATGGAATATCTCTATACATTTTTAAGTAAAAAAAATATTACAAGACTAAAGATTTTTACAGATAGTCTTTGTTTAATTTTCTTCTTAATCTTATTTTATGTAAGTTATGAAATAACTTATGAAGCTTTTATAAAGAATTATAATACAGGCACAGTTTGGGGTCCTCCTTTATGGATACCTTATTCATCTATGCTTATTGGTGCCACTCTTATGACAATGTCTTATATATCTGAATTAATTTTGCATGTAAGAAAACTCAAGGAGTTTAAATAGTGGATCCATTATTATTAGGACTAGTTGTTGGAGTATCTACTGTAGTGATGCTTTTTTCAGGCATACCAATTGCATTTGGACTATGTTTTATATCTGTAATATTCTTAGTAATTGCTGAGGGTTTTGCAATTCTAAATGTTTTTGCAGAGACTTTTTATGCGGGCTTAAATTCTTTTGTTCTATTATCTATTCCAATGTTTATTTTAATGGGTATGGCAGTTGCAAATTCTCCAGCGGGTAAAGATTTGTATACTGGGTTAGATAGATGGCTTTGGAGATTACCAGGTGGTTTAGTGGTATCGAATATTGGAGCCTGCTCTATATTTGCAGCATTAAGTGGATCGAGCCCTGCAACTTGTGCAGCTATAGGAACTATGGGTATTCCAGAAATGAGAAAAAGAGGTTATTCTGCAAGATTAGCTACAGGATGCATCGCAGCAGGAGGAACTCTTGGTGTGTTAATTCCTCCTAGTATCGTACTAATTGTTTATGGTCTAGCAACAGGAACATCTATTGGTAGGTTATTTTTATGTGGCATTATCCCTGGCTTACTTCTTGCTGGATTATTTATGCTATGGGCCTATATCTACTCATATTTTATCGATAAAAAATCAGCTGAAATTTTAAGAAATAGAAAACCACCAACCTTAAAGGAAAAATTAGAAGTTATTCCAAGAGTTCTTCCATTTTTATTAATCGTAGCTGGAGTTTTGTATGTTTTATATGGTGGAGTAGCTACTCCATCTGAAGCTTCAGGTGTAGGTGCATTTCTTGTATTTGTTATGATTGCAATAGTCTACAAAATTTATCAACCAAAAAAAATATGGGACATTGTTAAAGTATCCATGAAAGAAAGTGTGATGATAATGTTCATCATTGCAGGCTCATATATCTTTGCATTTAGTTTATCCACTCTTTATGTAACCCAGTCAATTGCCCAAACTATAGTAGAGATGGGATTGAATAAATGGGTTTTGTTTTTTTACATAAATATTTTTTTATTAATTGCTGGATTCTTTTTACCACCAGTCGCAGTAATTGTTATGACATCTTCAATATTACTTCCAATAATTACTCAGTTTGGTTTCGATCCTTACTGGTTTGCAATTGTGTTTACCATTAATATGGAGATTGGATTAATAACACCACCAGTTGGTTTAAATTTATATATAATAAAAGGTATTACTCCTGATGTAAGTTTATCTGAAATATTAAAAGGCTCTATTCCTTTTATGATTATGATGGTTATCTGTATAATAATATTGTGTATTTTCCCAGAAATAGTAACTTGGTTACCTGACAAACTAATGGGGAAAGCACTTGCATATTAAAAAAAAAATTAATCGAAAAATATCAGTTGCTCCAATGATGGATTGTACTGACCGTCATGACAGATTTTTTTTAAGACTTATAAGTAAAAACGTTATGCTTTACTCTGAGATGGTTGCAACAAAATCAGCAATACATGGTGATAGAGAAAAGATTTTAGGTTTTAGAAATGAGGAACACCCTGTTGCCCTTCAAGTAGGTGGTTCAGATAAAAATGAACTTGCAGAGGTAGCTAAGTTAGCTGAGGAATATGGGTACAAAGAAATTAATCTGAATCTTGGATGCCCAAGTAAAAAAGTGCAGAAGAATTCTTTTGGTGCTTGTTTAATGAAAGATCCTAATTTAGTAGCAGATTGCTTAAATAAAATGGTAAATGCCTGCAAAATACCAGTTACTGCTAAAACAAGAATAGGGGTTGATGATATTGAGGATTTTGATTACCTAAATAATTTTGTTAATAGAATAAGGGAAGCCGGATGCAAAACAATTATATTGCATGCTAGAAAAGCGATTTTAAAAGGTCTTACTCCAAAACAAAATCTTTCGATTCCAAAATTGAATTATGAAAGAGTTTATGAGATTAAAAGAGAAAATCCTGATCTAGAAATCATAATTAATGGTGGGATTACAAAAATTGAAGATATTAAGAAACATCTAAAAATTTGTGATGGCGTAATGATTGGAAGAGCAATTTACCAAAATCCATATTTTCTGTCTGAAATAGAAAAAGAAATATTTAATACAAATATCATTCCGTCTAGGGAGGACATAGCCAAAGAAATACTTAAATACCTAGAAGAAGAAGTTAAATTAGGGACAAAAGTAAATCATGTTATGAGGCACACAGTAGGATTATATCATGGACAACCTGGATCAAAAGATTGGAAAAGATACTTAAGCGAAAATATGATGGCAAGAGATTCTGATTTTCAAAAAGCTAAACATATTATGACAATTGTTCAAAATAATGAAAAGGCCAATCAAATTAACGCTTAATGGAAAATTTAACTTTAAGTGAAATAATAAATTTACTAACAGTTCTTGGTGTTGCGGCTGCTGTGGCTGGTTTTATGGCTGGTTTATTAGGAGTAGGTGGTGGAATAATTATGGTTCCAGCACTTTATTATGCGTTTACAGTTTTAGATTTTGATTTAGTTACAAGAATGCATTTATCTGTTGGAACTTCACTTGCAATAATTATACCTACTTCAATTATTTCAACAAAAACCCACATGGAGCATGACGCTGTGGATTTTAATATGGTAAAATCTTTTGGAATTTTCATTATTTTAGGCGTTTTTTTTGGAACATTTTTAGCTGTCAGCTTAAAGACACCAGCATTGGTTTTATTTTTTGCCATCTTTTCATTCTGTGTGGGTTTATTCTTTATTTTTTTAAGAGAACAGCTAATGGATAAGCCTAAGAAAATCTCAGAACTTATTAAAAAAATTTCAGGAATATTGATAGGGTTTATTTCTGTGCCTCTTGGAATTGGGGGAGGTTCTTTAATGGTCCCTTTTATGAGAACATTTGGTTATGATATTAGAAAATCTATAGGTACAGCTGCAGCAGTTGGTTTTTTAATAGCCTTAACTGGATCAATTACGATGATAACAGGAGGTGAAATAATAAATAATGTTAAATCTCCATTTAGTTTTGGTTATATTAATTTATTGGGTTTTTTAGTTTTTGTTCCTGTAACAATGATAATGGCCCGTATTGGAGCCAAAGTTGTTTATAAAATTAATAAAAAGTTATTGAGTAAAATATTTGGGTGTTTTTTATTAATGGTTTCTGTTAGGTCATTTATTGAATATTTTAATATAAATTAACCAACAGGGTCTTTTGTCCTTATCAATTTTAATAAATGAATACTGGCACTTTATTTTACTGATAGTTTTTACAGCTGCTGCCGTTGGATTTTTTGCTGGACTATTTGGTATAGGAGGTGGTCTAATTTCTGTCCCTTGTCTTTTCTTTATATTTGAAACATTAAATATTGAAAAAGATTTTTTAATGCATTTAACTGTAGGGACAGCTTTTACAATTACAATTTTTACATCTTCAGCATCTGTCTTTACTCATTACAAAAATAAACTAGTTGATTTGAATGTAGTCAAAACATTTGGTCTTTTTGTAGTTACAGGAGTTTTATTAGGAACAGTTTTTGCAGCATACATGACTACTAAAAAGCTTGTTCTATTCTTCTCAGTGGTTGTTTTCATTTTTGGAGCTTACTTAATGCTAGCGAATGAAAAAGTTAAAAAAGTAAAGGCAAATAGAGCATTTTATCCAAAAGCTATTTTTGGATTAATGTCAGGATTTATCTCAGCGCCCATGGGAATAACTGGAGCGATGATGAATGTCCCTTTGCTAAGATATTTAGGTTATCCTATAAGTAAATGCATAGGTAGTGCGGCAACTATAGGTTTATTCATATCTCTTACAGGTTCGATTGGATTCTTAATCTCAGGTTTTTATTTTAATGTGGATTTGCCATTCAGTATAGGCTTTGTGAATATTCCAGCTTTTTTATTATTTGTTCCAATTACAACATTTATGGCTAGATTTGGAGCAAACACAGTTTATAGAATGAATAAAATTAAAGCTCAAAGGCTTTTTGGAGTTTTTCTTTATGCAGTCGGCACAATATTTATTTATAGATATTTTAATATTTAATTAATCTTTTGATCGTATTCACCAATTTTCCCAGTTTTTTGAAGCAACTTATCAATAAAATAAAAGATTTCTTTTTTTATTTCATCAGAAGTTGGGCTTTCAGTAACTACAACTAGAGAAGGCTTGTTTGAAGAAGCTCTTATTAAACCCCACGATCCATCCTCTAATGAAAATCTAATTCCATTAACTGTAAGAATACTATTAATTTTAAGTCCTTTAATTTTAAATTCATCATCTTTTAATTTATTAATTTTATTGATCATGTCGTCAATAACACCATATTTTTCCTCATCTTTGCAAAAAGGACCCATAGTTGGACTTTGAAAAGTCTTGGGCAAACTTTTTAAAAGAAGATCTAATTTTTTATTTTGATTATCTAAAAGATTACAAACTTGGATTGCTGAGTTAATTCCATCATCAAAACCATAACCAAGAGGTTTATTAAAAAAGAAATGTCCACTTTTTTCAAATCCAGCAATCGCTTTATCTTCATTTACTTTTCTTTTAATGTATGAGTGACCTGTCTTCCAATATATAGTCTCACAATTATTCTTTTTTAAAACTTCATCATTCATGAATAGACCTGTTGATTTTACATCAACGACAAATTTTGAATTTTTATATTGATTTGAAATATTTCTTGCAATTAACAGTCCAATTTTATCTGCAAAAATCTCATTACCTTTGTTATCTATAACACCAACTCTGTCTCCATCTCCGTCAAAACCAAAACCTACATCAGCATTATTTGTCTTTACACATTTTGCAATCTCATGGAGCATCACCATATCTTCTGGATTAGGATTATATCTTGGAAAAGTATAATCTAAATTACAATCTAGCTCTATTACCTCACATCCAATACCTCTTAATATATCTGGTGCAAATATACCAGCTGTTCCATTCCCACAAGCAGCAACAACTTTTATTTTTCTTTTTAATTTTGTTTTAGAAAGTTCATCAATATATACTTTGTTAAATTCTTTTATTTGTTCAAATCTTCCTTCACCTTTTTCGAATTTTTGATTTAAGACAATATCTTTAAGTTCAGACATTTCATCTTTACAATGAGTAAGACCTTTTTCAATCCCCATTTTAATACCAGTCCAACCATTTTCATTATGACTTGCTGTTATCATAGCAACTGCATCAGAATTTAGTTTGAATTGAGAATAATAAACAGTAGGTGACAAGCATAACCCAATATCTTTAACATTACATCCAGTAGATAATAATCCTTTTACGAAATTTTTCTTAACATTTTCACTGTAAGACCTGTAATCATGACCAACTATTACTGTTGGATTTTTTACTTTATTAACAACTTGAGTACCAAAACCTTTACCGACAGCTTCTATTCCAAGTTCATTTATACTATCTGGAAATAACCATCTTGCATCATATTCGCGAAAACCAAATTCATCTATAACGATTTTGTCTGACATAATTTATTTTTTAATTAACTCTGACCAGATTGACATATTTTTCATTATAGATAAAGAATCCTTAATATTTACTAAAAATTTATCATCTTTTTTATTTTTTTCAAAATTATTGGAGACCATTTCAATCTGGCTTGCATACAAGGATAGATCAGAATTAACTAACTTTTTATAATATGATTTCCCCTCTGATATTTCTAACATGGTTTCTCTGTCAGGTAACCAAGGATTGTTAATAATTAGTTTACCTTTTTTTCCTTCTATAATTGTCTTATTTTCATAATTTTCTTTAAAACTTACTTTGATTTGGCATTTAATTTTATTATCAATTTCAATCTCTGCTTCTGCGTAGTCATCAACATTAGTCTGAGTGAAGTTTCCTCTAGCATTTAAAAATTTATAACTATTATTATTTTTGTAAAAAAAATTTAAAATACTTAATGGGTAACATCCTACATCTAATATTGCGCCTCCACCTAACATTTTATTAAAAAGTCTAGACTCTGGTTTAATTTTGTTGACCTTGAAACCAAAGCTTGATTGTATATTTGTTAATTCTCCCAATTCATCGTTTTCTATTATTTCCTGGATTATTTTGGTTTGTGGATGAGACCTATAAGCAAACGCCTCATAAAAATTTATATTATTTATTGAAATATAATTTGCAACTTTTTTGGCTTCGTCATAATTTAATGTAAATGGTTTTTCACATAAAATATTTTTACTATTTTCTGAGCATTTTTTTATTAATTCAAAATGCGTATTGTTCAGTGTAGCTATATAAATGGCATTAATATTTTTATCTTTAATAATTTCATCATAATTATTGTAAATCTTGGTGTTACTATATTTATATTTATTTTTAAAATTCTCTATTTTATTTTTATCTAAACTTGCTACTCCGACTATATCTGAATTACTTGTTTCAGCAATCGCACTTGCAAATTTTTGGCCCATATTTCCAAGACCTATTACACCCCATTTAATCATTTAACTAATCAAACCATTGGTTAAGTTCTGAATGAATTTTATCAGATTGCAAATATCTTGGTAATTTTTCATTTTCAACTTTTTTTAATTTATAATTAAAATTCCATCTTTCTTTAAATTTTTCTTTATCGACAAAATGATTAAAAAACATTTCTTTGTTTTCAATTTTTTTTTGAAGATCTTCAATCGTTAATCCGCTAAGTTTAAATTCATCATGGTGACCAAAATTTATATATTTTTCATACATTTTTTCTGCCGTCATTAGATTAGTAAAATGCCAGCCACCATTATTTATAATTTCTATGTTTATATATCTGTTTTTAGAAAACATTGTGTCTAATCTCCAAAAAGGATATTTCTTATTTTTTAGATTTCTTAACCAAGACATTGATAACAGTTTCTTTTTTTTTGCAGCTTTTGATCCAAACCAAGGTACTAAATCGTAAAATAGATTAAACTTATAATAAAAAAATAATTGTTTAAAAATGAATATATCTTTATTGGAATTTTTAAATTGTCTTGAACCTAAATTTGGAATTTCGTCATTATCGCTTAAAATAATCAAATCATCATCATTCACATCTGATAAAGCTTTGATCATATAATCATAAGATAGCTCTATTCTCTTTAGACTATCACTTCTTTGTTCGTAAGGTTTTGCTAAGCCATTTTTATCTCCAATGATATTTAATGGTTCTTCATCAATAACAATGTAGTTAATTTTATCTTTAAATTTTGGATAATTATTGATATCAAAATTTAAACTCTTTTTCTTACCACTGTGGGAAATTGTAGATTCGCAAACAATAAATTTATCAACAAATTCATTTAGTATGTTAAATCTAATGTCCATCATCAGATGTTCTGAATAGAAGGTAGTACAGTCAAATATTTTCATTAATTCTTTAAAATCTTAGTAAATTGCCTCAATATTATGGTAAGCCCTAGTCTAATTTGTTAATAATTGTAATTAATTAGTTGAATTTTTTTTTTAATGTTCTATAAATGTTCTATTGATTTTTAATTCATATAGTGTAATTAAAAGTCTAACACACAACATATAGTTGTTTTTACTAAAAAGTACAATAAAAGGGAGTTAAATGAACAAATTTTTGTCTCAGGCTATCAAGCAAGCTGTCACTGATTTTAAACCTAGGATTGAAATAAAAGACAAAAATAAAGGTCCAGATCTTTTCTCTCTAAGTGATAATACAGAGTTATTTCAAAATGCTAAGGGCATTACCATAAAAATAGATAGATCTAGAGATGAAAACTTAACAGATTTTGGTAGAGCAACTTTAAATGACAGATATTTAGGAGAGAACGAGTCATTTCAAGATTTATTTGCAAGGGTCGCAAGTCATTATGCAGATGATAATTTACATGCACAGAGATTATATAATTATATTAGCAAACTTTGGTTTATGCCCGCAACACCGGTTTTATCAAACGGCGGCACAACAAGAGGTTTGCCAATCTCTTGTTTTTTAAACGAAGCAAACGACAGCTTACAAGGTATTTTAGGGCTTTGGAGTGAAAATGTCTGGTTAGCAGCAAGAGGCGGTGGTATTGGAAGTTATTGGGGCAATCTAAGATCAATAGGTGAAAAAATCGGAAGAGTAGGCAAAACATCTGGAATTATTCCTTTCATAAAAGTTATGGACTCTCTTACAATGGCAATAAGTCAGGGATCACTAAGAAGGGGCTCCGCAGCATGTTACCTGCCAATTGATCATCCTGAAATTGAAGAATTCATCGAAATGCGAAGACCAACTGGAGGTGACCCAAATAGAAAATCACTTAATTTACATCATGGAGTACTTGTATCAGATGCATTTATGAGAGCTGTAGAATTAGATGAACAATGGGCGTTAAAAAGCCCAAAAGATGGAGCGGTTCAACAAACAGTATCTGCTAGAAATTTATGGATAAGATTACTAACTGCAAGAGTGGAAACAGGCGAGCCGTATATCATTTATATTGATACCGTTAACAGACAAATACCGCAGCACCATAAATTAGCCGGGCTAACAGTTAAAACTTCTAATTTATGTAGTGAAATAACTTTGCCAACAGGAATTGATAAAGAGGGAAGAGATAGAACTGCGGTTTGTTGTTTATCATCTTTGAATGTAGAGAAGTATGATGAGTGGAAAGACGATGAAAAATTCGTAGATGATGTGATGAGATTTTTAGATAATGTTTTGAGCGATTTTATAAAGAACGCACCTAGTGAATTTAGCGATGCAGTATATTCTGCCGAAAAGGAGAGAAGTGTTGGGCTTGGAGTTATGGGCCTGCACTCATATTTCCAAAAAAAAATGATTCCTTTAGAGTCTGTTATGAGCAAAGTTTGGAATAAAAAGATTTTTGAAAATATTCAAAATAAAGTAGACAAATCTTCAAAAGATTTAGCAGAGGAAAGAGGTTCTTGTCCTGATGCCGAGGACTATGGTTTTAAAGAAAGGTTTTCTAATAAAACTGCAATAGCACCGACAGCATCTATTTCTATTATATGTGGTGGCACATCACCAGGTGTAGAGCCCATTGCAGCAAATAGTTATACTCATAAAACTCTTTCAGGATCTTTTAATGTAAGAAATAAATATTTAAAAAAACTTTTAGAAAAACATGGAAAAGATAACGACGAAGTTTGGTCGAGTATTACAACAAATCAAGGTTCAGTTTCTCATTTAGATTTTTTAACTAAAGAAGAGAAAGACGTTTTTAAAACAGCTTTCGAATTAGATCAAAGATGGCTTGTTGATTTAAGTGCAGATAGAACTCCGCACATATCTCAAGCTCAATCAATTAACTTATTTTTACCTGCAGATGTTCATAAGAAAGATTTACATCAAATTCATTTCCAAGCTTGGAAAAAAGGTTTAAAAAGCCTTTATTACTGCAGGTCAAAATCAATACAAAGAGCTGAAAATGTTAATGATGCAAAATCAACTGACGTTACAGCTAATGTTTACAAATCAAAAAATCAACAACAAACAGAAGAAAACAAATACGAGGAGTGTTTATCATGTCAGTAGCAAAGAAAGAAGAGAGCGGAAAAATTATTCAACCAAAAAAAATGGGATTATTAGTTGAAAATCCTGTCTATAAACCTTTTAGATATCCATGGTGTTATGATGCATGGTTAACTCAGCAAAGAATTCATTGGTTGCCAGAAGAAGTTCCTTTAGGTGATGATGTTAGAGATTGGCAAAAAAATTTAACAGGTCCAGAAAAGAACTTGGTGACTCAAATTTTTAGGTTTTTTACTCAAGCTGATGTTGAGGTAAATAATTGTTACCTTAGACACTACACAAGTGTTTTTAAACCAACAGAAGTTTTAATGATGATGACCGCGTTTGCGTCTATGGAAACTGTTCATGTTGCTGCATATTCACATTTATTAGATACAATTGGAATGCCAGAGTCTGAATATTCTGCTTTCATGAAATACAAAGAAATGAAAGATAAATACGACTATATGCAAGGCTTTAATGTAAACTCTAAAGAGGATATTGCAAAAACTGTTGCAGTTTTTAGTGCTTTTACTGAAGGACTTCAATTATTTGCTAGTTTTGCAATTTTATTAAACTTTCCAAGACACAACAAACTTAAAGGTATGGGTCAGATTGTAACTTGGTCTGTAAGAGATGAAACTCTTCATTGCAATTCAATGATTAGAATATTTAAAGAGTTCATAAAAGAAAATCCTGAAATTTGGACTCCAAAATTAAAAAAAGAACTTTATGAAGCTTGCAGAACTATAATTGAGCATGAAGACGCATTTATAGACTTAGCTTTTGAGATGGGACCTTTGGAAGGATTAACCGCTAAAGAAGTAAAAGATTACATCAGATTTATTGGAAACAGAAGATTGGTCCAATTAGGTTTAGAACCAATTTATGATGTGCAGAAAAACCCATTAACGTGGTTAGACACTATGTTGAATGCAGTAGAGCACATGAACTTTTTTGAAGGAAGAGCTACGGAATACTCAAAAGCATCAACTCAAGGAAGTTGGGTAGAAGCTTTTTCATAATTTGAAATATAAAAAGTATTTTAGAAAAACTAGCTTAAAGCAAAAAAATATTGGTGATCTTTTTCTAAATATTATCCAAAATAAGAATCCAAGATCTTTTTTAGAGATTGGTGTGTTTCATGGTGTTACAGCAAGAAACGTTTGTGAGTTGATGTTTAAAAATCATGGCGACGACTTTAATTACACCGGAATAGATATTTTTGATGACAGTAACAATTACAAAAATGAAGTAGTCCCATCTAAAACTTTTAACAACCCAATTAAAACATTTTATTTTAAATATATAAAAAAACAAAATCCATATAGCCTAATTGCAGTTGAAGATCTTTTGTCAAAGTTTAAAAAAAATATAAAACTTATAGAAGGGGATACTAATAAAATATTTCACAATATTAATTTAAAAAATATTGATTTTATTTTCATTGATGGTGGACATGATTACAAAACAGTAAAAAATGATCTTGAACAAAGCTATAAAATAATAAATAAAACTGGCACTATTCTATGTGATGACTGGAATTTAAGCCAGGCTCTAGGCGTTAGAGAAGCAATAAAGGATTTTTCAAAAGAACGTAATGTTAATTTTGAAATTGTGCATGAAAGGTTTGCTCAGTTTAACTTTTCTTAATTATCTCTGATTAATTGGAACAACTTTACGATAAGAACTACCTTTATAACTCGCCAATGGTCTAATTAGTTTATTTGCTGCGTGTTGTTCAAGAATATGAGCTGACCATCCCGTAATTCTAGATATGACAAAAATAGGTGTAAAGAAATCTGTATCAAAGCCCATAAGATGATAAGTTGGTCCAGTAGGATAATCTACATTTGGATAAATATTTTTTCTATCAATCATAACTTTTTCTACTATGTCGTATATTTTTTCGAATTTTTTATCTTTTTTCACTTTAGCTACTTTTGCAAAATATTCCCTCATTGTTGGTACTCTTGAATCTCCACTTTTATAAACTCGATGTCCAAACCCCATTACGACAGCTTTTTTCTCTAAAGCGTTGTTAATCCACTTAAGTGCATTTTCCGGTTTCTTAATTTTATTCATCATGTGCATTACCTCTTCATTGGCACCACCATGCAATGGTCCTTTTAAACTAGCTATTGCTCCAGTAATTGCACCATGTATATCAGACAAACTGCTTGTAATTGTTCTTGCTGTAAAAGTTGAGACATTGAAACTGTGTTCTGCGTATAAAATTAAAGATACATCAAAAGCCTTCACAATTTCACTATTAGGAACTTTTCCAAAACACATGTAAAAAAAATTCTCAGAAAAAGAGAGACTTTTTTTTGGTTTTATTATTTTTTTACCTTTTCGCAATCTGTAAAAAGCCGCTAAAGCTGTTGGTGTCTTTGCAAAAATTCTCATAGCTTTACTCATGCTTGCTTTAGGAGAGTTATCTTTTGTCTCTTTATCTTCTAGACCCATTATACTTACTGCAGTTCTTGCAACATCCATAGGGTGAGATTTTTTAGGAAAATTCTTAATACTATCTAATAAAGTTTTGGATAATTTTCTCTCTTTTTTCTCAATCTTCTCAAAGTTTTTTAATTGTTTCTTATTTGGCAACTCACCGTTTAGAATTAAATAAGCAACTTCTTCAAACTTACATTTCGCACATAAATCCTGTGCAGCATACCCTCTGTAAGTAAGAGAATTGATTTCAGGCATAACCTTAGAAACTTCTGTTTCGTCTACAACTATACCTAATAAACCTTTTTTAATATCCTCTGTCATTATTTATGTCCATCAGTGTTAAAATTATAAATTTTTTTGTCTAACGAATTATATTTTTTATAATCTACTAAGTCGTACAATCTACTTCTAGTTTGCATTTTATCAATAATGTTTTTTTGATGTCCATCCTTAAAAAGGACTTTTAGACCTTCTTCGACACTTTTCATAGCAAGTCTCTGGGTAGTAACTGGATAAATAACAATATTATAGCCTAAATTTTCCAATACTTTATAGTTTATTAGCTCAGACTTTCCAAACTCAGTCATGTTCGCAAGCAAGTATGAACTTAGATTCTTTCGAACTTTTTCAAATTCTTTTTTATCTTTTAAGGCTTCTGGAAAAATTATTTCAGCACCTGCATCGATATAGGCTTTGCATCTGTCAATCATTTTGTCTATGCCCTCAACACCCTTAGCATCAGATCTTGCAATAATTTTGAAATTTTTATCTTTTTTAGCTTTGAAACATTCTTTAATTTTTTTTACCATCTTTTTTGTGGAGATAAGTTCTTTATTATCGAGATGACCGCATCTTTTTCTTTCGACTTGGTCTTCAATATGGACAGCAGTTATTCCAAATTTTTCAAAAGTTCTTATAGTTTTACTACATGATTTAAAGCCAGTATCAATATCTACAATTGTAGGAAGATTTGTTACTCTAGCAATTTGTTTTGACCTATTACTTACATCCTCAAGTGTAGTTAACCCAATATCCGGATAACCAAGGTCGTTAGACATTACTCCGCCAGAAACATAAACAGCATCATAACCTATTTCTTCAATTAACTTGGCAGTTAATGGATTATATGCACCAGGCACTCTTAGAATTTTACCACTCTTTAATTTTTTTACAAAATCTTTTCTTTTTTCTTTAATTTTTTTTTTAACAAAATGCATTAAAAAATTCCAATTTTATTATTTTTTTTTATGTTTTTTTTATTAATTATAATATTTAATTTACTCAATTGATTTGATTTTAATTTCTTTAAATTTTGTACATCCTTTAAAAATCTATCAGATTCTTTCCTGCTAATTATATCTTTGGTTAATGTTATAAATTTTTTGATATAATTTAGTCTTTTAAAAGGTCTTAAACCGTAAGGGTGAGCATCAGCAACTCCTTGTTCTTCAATTATTTTTTTATTATTTTTTAAAGTAACAATAACTTTTGCACCAAAAGCTTTATTCTTTGGGTTAGAATCGTGATATCGTTGAGTCCATTTTTTATCTTCGTGAGTTTTAATAGATCTCCAAATCTTTAGAGTACTTTTTCTTTTGGCTCTTGATTTGCTGTAAGACTTTACATGATGCCAATCCGCATCCTCTAATGCAACAGCAAAAATATACATTATTGAGTGATCCAGAGTTTCTCTGCTTGCATTTGGATCCATTTTTTGAGGGTCGTTAGCACCAGTTCCTATAACGTTGTGTGTATGATGACTGGTGTATATATCTATTTTTTTGATATCATTTAAATTTTTAATCTTTTTATTCAGTTTTTTTCCAAGATCTATCAGTGCTTGTGCTTGGTATTCAGCAGAATATTCTTTTGTATAGGTTTCAAGTATTGCTTTCTTTTCTGCATTCCTTTTTGGTAAAGGAATTTTATATACCGCTTTTTTTCCATCTAATATTCTTGCTATTACACTATCTTCTCCTTCGTATATCGGGCTTGGAGCTCCTTCTCCTCTCATAGCTCTGTCTACAGATTCAATGCCAAGTTTTCCAGCATGCGCAGGCGCAAACGCTTTCCAACTTGAGATTTCCCCTTTTCTAGACTGTCTAGTAGAAACAGTTACGTGTAATGCTTGTTGAATTGCTTGATAAATTGTTTCTGTTTTTAAATTTAACATTGTGCCTAATCCAGCAGCAACACTTGGACCTAAATGCGCGATATGATCGACTTTATGTTTATGTAAACATATACCTTTTACCAAATTAACTTGTACTTCGTAGGCGGTAATAATACCTTTTATTAAATTTAGACCGGAAATCTTTTTTTGTTGAGCGACCGCAACTAATGCAGGAATATTATCGCCTGGATGACTGTAATCTGCAGCTAAAAAAGTGTCATGAAAATCTAATTCTCTTACTGCCGTTCCATTTGACCATGCCGCCCATTCACAATCAAATCTTTGATTTGAGTCAACACCAAATAAAGTAGCGCCATTTTTACGTGGGTGTTTCATAGCCATTTCTCTAGAAGTAATAACAGCCTTTCTATTTAAAGAGGCAATTGCAACCGATGCATTATCTATAATTCTGTTAATTACCATCTCTACAGAGTTTTTATTCAACTTTGCATTATCACTGGCTAGTTCTGCTAACTTCCAGGCCAATTGTTTTTTTTTAAGTAATTTAAAAGCAGACGGATAAACTTTTAGCTTATGTATTATCATTTAAGTAACTCGAAATAATTTTTTCTATACCAACAAAATCTTTAATTAAGTGTTTATGAGGTATTTGATTTATATTTTTATCAGTGTAACCATCTTCAACTAAAATAAAAGGAATATCAGCAGAGCTTGCGGCCATACTATCAACTTCGCTATCTCCTATCATTAATGATTTTTTAATATTTCCTTGCAAAATATCAATTATATTTGTTATGTGTCTTGGATCTGGTTTGCAGTAATCAAAGGTATTACTTCCTGCAACATAATCAAAATAATGATAAACATTAATCTTTTTTAAAAGATCTATAGCTAAATGCTCTTGTTTGTTTGTACAAACTGCTAATGAAATATTGTGTGTTTTGCTCCATTTTAAAAAATTTAGTACGCCGTTTAATAATTTACTTTCAACAACGATATTTTTTCCATAATAGTCAATAAATTCTTTAATCATTTCATCTTTAATCTTTTTATCTGTGACTTTGCTAAACTCTTTTTTGGCACTTCCCCAAATTGATCTCCCTATTAATACACCAGCACCTTTACCAACTAGGTTTCTAATTTCTTCTGTTGTCTTAGACTTGTAACCAAATTTGTTCATGACATGATTATGTGCCATCATTAGGTCTGGAGCTGTATCAACTAATGTTCCATCTAAATCTAACAAAACTGTATAATTTTGACTCATTCTAAAAGTATTATTAAGAAATAATTTGTGAATTAATTAACATAGATACTTAACTATAAGAAAAAATCAATGAAACAAATAAATTTACAAAAAAAAATTAGAGAAAAATTTATAAAACAAGGTGTTAAAATGATAGACCCAAACACTGTTTATTTTTCTAAAGATACTAAAATTGGAAAAAATGTTACTATTGAGCCCTACGTTGTAATTGGCTCGAAGGTAAAAATAAAAAATAATGTAAAAATCCTATCTTTTTCTCATATAGAGGGAGTTGTAATAAATGAAAATGTTTCTATAGGACCATTCTGCAGATTAAGACCAGGAACTATTTTGGAAAAGAATTCTAATATAGGAAATTTTGTAGAAATTAAAAAAAGTAAAATAAAAAAAAATTCCAAAGTTAGTCACTTAAGTTATATTGGAGACACAATTGTAGGTGTGTCTGCTAACATAGGTGCTGGAACAATTACTTGTAATTATGATGGAGTTAAAAAAAATAAGACTGTAATAGGAGACAACTCATTCGTCGGATCTAATTCATCACTAGTTGCACCAGTAAAAGTAGGACGTAATTCAACAATAGGTGCTGGATCTGTTATCACACAAAATGTTAAAGATGGAAATTTATCTTTAACGAGATCAATCCAATTACAAACTAAATATAAAAGAAAAAAATAAAACATGTGCGGAATTATAGGAATTAATAGCAATAAAGAAGTTTCTTCAAATATCTTAAATTCACTTAGAAAACTGGAATATAGAGGTTACGACTCTGCAGGCATAGCAACGTTAAACAGCGGTAATATACAGGAGGTTAAGTGTGAGGGAAGAGTAGATAATCTTGAAAAAAATATTATCAAAAGCAAGTTACTTGGTACAGTTGGAATTGGTCATGTTAGATGGGCAACCCATGGTATACCGAGCACAATAAATGCCCATCCGCATTCTTCTGAAAATGTTTCTGTAGTTCATAACGGTATCATAGAAAATTCTACCTTATTAAAAAAATTTTTATTAAAAAAAGGTCATAAATTTAAATCTCAAACAGATACAGAGGTTATCGTTCATCTAATTACAGAATATTTAAAAAAAAATAATTTGAGAGACACATTAACAAAAGTACTTAAAAAACTACATGGTAGTTTCGCATTAGGTATAATTTTTCAAGATGAGCCAGATTTAATTGTAGGTGCAAGAAGAGGATCACCTTTAGCAGTAGGCTATGGTCCTGGAGAGAATTATCTTGGATCAGACTCTTATGCATTAAAATCAATGACAAATAAAATTACTTATCTTGATGATGGTGAATTTTGTTTTATAAAAAAAACAGAGGTAAGTTTTTTTAATGAGCAAGGAAAAAAAATGAATAAGAAAATTCTTTCCTTAACAACTGACGAACAAAATTATGATAAAGGTGATTATAAGCATTTTATGGCAAAAGAAATAGACGAGCAACCAGTCACAATCAAAAATTGTATAAATGAATATATAGATAAAAAAAATAATGAAATTAATATTTTTAATTTTCCATGGAAAATAAAAGATATTTCATCAGTAATGCTAATTGGCTGCGGTACTGCATATCATTCTTGTTTAATTGCGAAATATTGGTTTGAACAATTGACGTCATTTAACGTAAACATAGATATAGCCTCAGAATTTCGTTATAGGAAAAATAGATTTAAAAAAGATACGTTATACGTATTTGTTTCACAATCAGGGGAAACAGCAGATACTTATGCAGCTTTAGACTTATGTAACAAAAATAACATGAAAACTTGTTCAGTGGTTAATATTGTTGAAAGCTCGATAGCAAGAGAATCAAAGTTTGTTCTACCAATACACTGTGGTCTAGAAATAGGTGTCGCTTCCACTAAAGCTTTTTTGGGTCAGATGCTTGTTCTTTATTTACTAAGCCTTAAAATGGGAGCGCTTAACAAAAATATTGATAAAAAAAAATATAATTCTAAAATCAAAAGTCTTTTAAATTTATCAAAAAAAGTTGAACTTTCCTTAAATTCTGAAAATGATATTCAAGCTATTTCTAATAGCTTTACTAATGTAAAAGGATCAATGTTTTTAGGGAGGGGATATTCTTATCCAATTGCAATGGAGGGCGCGCTTAAGTTAAAAGAACTTTCATACATACATGCTGAGGGATATCCAGCTGGTGAGATGAAACACGGTCCTTTGGCACTAATAGAAGACGGTATGCCAGTTGTCGTAATTGCTCCAAGAGATGAGTATTACAAAAAAACAATGTCAAATATGCAAGAAGTTATAGCGAGAGGAGCAAAAGTTTTATTAATAACAAACAAAAGTAAAGATGAGATATTTTCAGAAAATATTTGGCAAAAAATTGAAGTAGAAAATACAGATGATGATTTGTTACCTTTTTTGATGACCATTCCTCTTCAAAAATTAGCTTACTATACTGCTTTAAAAAAAGGTTTTGATATTGATAAGCCAAGAAATCTAGCAAAATCGGTAACTGTAGAGTAATTTTTTTTATAATATCTATTCTCATTTGACATATTTTAGATATACATTCATCTTAAGGTTGAAATATGAAAAATTGGAAAATTAACTCTTGGAGAAAATATCCTGTCAAACATATCCCATCATATGATGATGAGAAAGAACTTAGCATGGTATTAAATAAGCTAAAGTCTTCACCTCCACTAGTATTTGCAGGGGAGACCAGACATTTAAAAGATCAACTTGCAGAAGTTGTAGATGGTAAAGCTTTTTTACTTCAAGGAGGTGATTGTGCCGAGAGTTTTGCAGAATTTCATCCAGATAATATTAGAGATACTTTTAAATTAATTTTGCAAATGTCACTTGTATTGACATATTCAGCTTCTTTACCAGTTGTAAAACTTGGAAGAATTGCGGGTCAATTCTCTAAACCACGAAGTGCCCCAACTGAAAAACAAGGTGGCAAAGAATTGCCTAGCTATTTAGGAGACAATATTAATGCAATCGATTTTGATGAAAAAGCTAGAAGACCAGATCCTAAAAGATTATTTAGGGCTTACTCACAATCTGCATCAACATTAAATTTATTAAGAGCTTTTTCAAATGGTGGTTTTGCAGATTTAAAAAAAGTTCATTTATGGAATTTAGGATATATTAAGAATAGTCCTCAGGCTAAAAAATTCAAAGAGTTAGAAGATAAAATTGCTGATGCACTAGGATTTATGGCAGCTTGTGGAATAACACCAGAATTTAATAGAAGGTTATATACTGTTAACTTTTGGACTTCACATGAAGCTCTCCATTTACCGTTTGAAGAAAGCATGACAAGAACAGACTCAACTACAGGAGAATTTCATGACACCTCAGCTCATTTTGTTTGGATTGGTGACAGAACCAGACAATTAGATGGCGGTCATGTTGAATTCTGTAGGGGAATAGAAAATCCTATAGGAATAAAATGTGGACCAACTTCTAAAGCAGATGAAATTGCAAGAATTTGTGAAGTTATAAATCCTAAAAATGAAAAAGGAAAAATTACACTTATTTCTAGATACGGGCATGATAAAGTTGAAAAATTTTTACCGAAACTTATTAGAGGGATTAAAAAAGAAGGATTAAATGTACTATGGTCATGCGATCCTATGCATGGCAATACCTTAGTTTCTACAACTGGATTTAAAACAAGACCTTTTAATAATGTTGTTAAAGAAGTTAAAAACGTTTTTGGAGTTCATCAAAGCGAAGGATCTTATGCGGGTGGCCTTCATATTGAAATGACTGGTCAGAATGTGACAGAATGTACTGGTGGAGCTAAAAATATATCTGATCAAGATCTCTCCAGCAGATATCATACGCATTGCGACCCAAGATTAAATGCTGATCAGGCTTTGGAATTGGCTTTTTTGATTTCTGACGAGATTAAGAAGAATTCCAACTATGCAAAAAATGCAATTAAAGCGGCATCTTAGTCATTTAAAAATTTAATTTTTAGATTATATAAGAATTATGGATTCTTCTAAAAAAGCTACATTTATTAAAAATTGGATACTAGATTACGTAAATTCAATGCCAAAAAAGGCCGAGTCTCTAGTAATTGGTATTTCTGGAGGTATTGACTCTTCAGTTTCTAGTACGCTAAGCGCTATGACAGGTCTAAAAACAATAGTTTTGTCTATGCCAATAAAGCAAAAAGATATTCAACACGACTTAAGCTTAAGACATCAGGAATGGTTAAAAAAAAATTTTAAAAATGTTCAAGGTCACACTTTGGAGCTAGATAGTTTGTTTAAAACATTTGAAAATACTTTAGATAATTTTGGTAGTGAACATGGCATGGCAAATTCTCGTGCGAGATTAAGAATGACAACACTATATCAAGTTGCTGCAGCAAATAATGGAATTGTTGTTGGTACTGGTAATAAAGTTGAAGATTTTGGTGTTGGTTTTTATACAAAATATGGCGATGGTGGAGTTGATATATCTCCAATAGCAGATTGTAATAAAACCGAAGTATGGGAGCTAGGAAGAGAGTTGAAAATACTTGATGATATTATTAATGCAGCTCCAACAGATGGTCTATGGGATGATGGCAGAACTGATGAAGGTCAACTAGGATTATCATACAAAGAAATAGAAGAGGCGATGAATAACAAGGATTCTAAAAATCGAGATAAATACATTCAAATTAGAAAATCAAACTTGCACAAAATGGATCCTATTCCAGTTTGCAAGATTCCCAATTAATCAAATAGATTCACAAATCTAAATTAAAAGTATATTCCTTATATAATGGATAAAGATATATATTTAAGTAACAGTCTAGGTGGTAACAAAGAAATATTTAAACCTATCGACGCAAAGAAGGTAAGAATGTATGTTTGTGGACCTACTGTTTACGATGATCCCCATATAGGTAACGCAAGACCTCTAGTTGTATTTGATATTTTATTTAAAGTTCTTAAATGTAAATATGGAAAGTCTTCAGTTCTGTATGTCAGAAATATTACTGATGTTGATGATAAAATTATAGAGGGTGCAAAACTTAAAAATATATCAATAGATAAACTTACTACAAATATCATAAAACGTTTTAATGATGATTGTGATTATTTAAATTGTGAAAAACCAACTTTTGAGCCAAAAGCTACTGAAAATATTCCCTTAATGATAAATATGATTAATATTCTCATACAAAAAAATAATGCATATGAAAATAAGTCTCATGTTTATTTTGATGTATCAAGTTTTAAAGATTACGGAAAATTATCAAAAAAAAATGTTGATGAACTTTTTGCAGGGGCGCGAGTTGAGATATCAGAAAATAAAAAAAGATCTGAAGATTTTGTTTTGTGGAAACCTTCTAAGAATGAAGAACCAGGATGGGATTCTCCTTGGGGGAGAGGTAGACCAGGTTGGCATATAGAATGTTCTGCAATGTCAAAAAAATATCTTGGAGATACTTTTGATATACACGGTGGAGGAAGAGATCTATTATTTCCACATCATGAAAACGAGATAGCTCAATCAAGATGTGCAAATGAAAATAAGCATTTATCAAATTTTTGGGTACACAACGGTTTTATCACAATTTCAAATGAAAAAATGTCAAAGTCACAGGGAAATATTTTTAAGATAAAAGATTTTTATAAAAAGTATAACGGACAAGTTTTAAGATTAGCACTAATGTCAACTCATTATAAGCAAGCTATGGATTGGAGTGAGGATCTATTAATACAATCAAAAAAAACATTAGATAAATGGTACGAGTGCCAAAAGAAACCAGAAGGAAAAGTTTTAATACCAGATGAAGATTTAAATCCTCTTTATGATGATATTAATACACCTGGCTATATAAGCAATATTCATAAATTATATGACAAAGCTGTAAAAGGATCAGACAAAGATAAAGAAATTTTTACAACAGCATGTAATTTTGTTGGCCTTTTAACTGAGTCAAAATCAAAATGGAATGATTTTAAAAACAATACTCTTGAAATTTCAGAGGAAGTTATTTTACAAAAACTAAAAGACAGGAATACAGCTAGAGATAATAAAAATTACGAATTAGCTGATAAAATAAGAAATGAGCTTTTAGACAAAGGTGTTTTAATTGAAGATAAAGATGATAAAACAACCTGGAAGATAAAATGACCAAAGAAAGACTTTATATATTTGATACGACATTAAGAGATGGTGCACAAACTCAAGGTGTTCATTTTTCAATTGATGAAAAAACAAAAATAGCTCATGCCTTAGACAGCTTAGGCGTAGATTATATTGAAGGTGGATGGCCTGGCGCTAATCCCTCGGATACAGAATTTTTTCAGAAAGGTCTTAATCTAAAAAATTCAATTTTTACCGCATTTGGAATGACTAAAAAAACTGGTAGGAGTGCTGAAAATGACCCTGGATTATCAGCCTTACTAAACTCAAATACGAATTCAGTTTGTGTTGTTGGAAAGTCATGGGATTTTCATGTTGATGTGGCTTTAGGCATTTCTAATGAAGAAAACTTAGAAAACATCAAAGAGACTACAAAACATTTTGTCAAAAATAACAAAGAATTCATGTTTGATGCTGAGCATTTTTTTGATGGCTATAAAGCAAATCCTAAATATGCATTAGAATGCATTAAGGCTGCTTATGACAATGGTGCTAAATGGATAGTACTTTGTGATACAAACGGTGGAACACTACCTCATGAAGTAACAGATATAGTTAAAGAAGTGGCTAAAAATATTCCTGGAGAAAACTTAGGTATTCATGCTCATAATGATACAGGTAATGCGGTTGCTAATTCAATTGCAGCCGTTATGTCAGGTGTAAGACAAATTCAAGGAACGATTAATGGTTTAGGTGAAAGATGTGGGAATGCAAATTTAATGTCTATTATTCCAACTTTTCATCTTAAAAAGGAATTATCCAATAAATTTGAAATTAATATTAAGGAAAAAAATATTAAACATATTACCCAATGTTCGCGATTACTGGATGAAATATTAAATAGAAAACCAAATAAACACTTACCTTATGTGGGAGCTGCAGCATTTTCTCACAAAGGTGGGTTGCATGTATCTGCAGTTCAAAAGAATCCAAAAACTTACGAGCACATTAATCCTGAGGATGTAGGAAATAATAGAAACATTGTGGTTTCAGATCAATCTGGAAAATCAAATATTTTATCAAGACTAAAAACTATCGGGATTGAAATTGAAGAAAACGATCCTAAAATAAAAAGATTACTTGATGAAGTAAAAGATAGAGAATTTATTGGTTATAGCTATGACGGCGCAGATGCATCTTTTGAATTATTAGCAAGAAGAGTAATGGGTGAAATACCTAGGTACATTTCAATTAAAGAATACGACGTATCTGTATCAAAAAATAAACAGGAACAAATTATATCAAAAGCAAAAGCGAAATTAGAGGTTGATGGAGAACAAATTATTTGCGAAGGGGAGGGAAATGGTCCCGTACATGCACTTGATAACGCAATTAGAAAAAACGTAACCAAGCTTGAAAAGTATTCCAAATATCTGAAAGATCTCAAACTCGTTGATTATAAAGTTAGAATTTTAAATACAGGAACAGAGGCTACCACAAGAGTATCAATTGAAAGCACAGACTCGCAAGGAAAAAATTGGTTTACAATTGGTGTATCACCGAACATTATTGATGCATCATTCAAAGCTCTAATTGATAGTCTTGATTTTAAATTGTTTAAAGATAAGGCTCCCGCAAGCAAGTAGATGAAAATCAAAAAATTCTCTGAAAAGCCTATTGATATTAATAGCCGAGTAGGAACAAAACCGGTCATTTGTTACCCTAACAATAATCTTAACGATAATTTATCTTTATTACATGAAGCTAGAAATCATATTAAACAAATTGATGAAGTTATTATCCCCCCAAGAGACGCTAAAACATTTAATGTTAAATCAGGTAGTTTTTTTAGGATTGAAAGTGTTGATGGTCCACAAGTAGGCGATCTTAATCTATTTAATTCTCAAAACTTAGATGAAAAATTTTATTCTGGAAAGACTAGAGCATTGTATGGGACACATATTTCAGTTGGTGATAAAATGTTTAGCAGCTTTCCTTATCTTAGATCTTTAGCAACAATTACTTGGGATACTTTAGACTGGTACGGATATGATAAAGACGGAGGATCTGTACATGATATTATAGGAACAAGATGTGATCCTTATACATCTAAATTAATTTCAGATAAAGACTACCATTATTGTTGTCATTCGAATTTAACTAGAGCATTGGTTAAAGAAAAAAATATTAATTTAGATGATGCAGAGAAAATCGTTCACGATGTATTAAATGTTTTTATGCTTACTGGTTTTACGAATGACACAAAGCAATATTTTATGAAATCAAGCCCAGTAAGACCTGGTGATTATCTAGAGTTTTTTGCAGAAACAAATTTATTAGGCGCACTATCTGCATGCCCCGGCGGAGACTGTGGATCAGAGCATTCATCTGATACTGCAAAATGTTATCCTCTAAAAGTTTCTATTTGGGACGTTGATCAAAAATATTTAAAGGGAATAAGTTCTTCAAAAATTTCTAATTATAATAGAAATCACGGTATTAAATAATTTATGGCTAAAAATAATGTTATATTTATTTTACACAAACCACAGCTTTCAGAAAATATTGGTGCATGCGCTAGAGGAATGAAAAATTTTGGATTTAATAAACTTGCTATAATAAACCCTAAACCTCTATTTCCAAATGACAAGATAATAGCTACTTCTGTTGGAGCTAAAGACATTATTAAAAAAAGTAAAGTTTATAGTAACCTTGAAAGAATGATCGATAAAATTGATATTTTAATTGCAACATCTGCAAGGATTAGAAATAAAAATATTAAACATATTGAACTAAAAGATTTAAAAAAAATAAATTATAATAAAAAAATTGGTTTTTTATTTGGTTCAGAGGCATCTGGACTGTCAAATAACGAAATAAGTTATACAAACTATACTTTAAATATTTCAACTGATAAAAATTTTAAGTCATTAAATTTGTCTCATAGTCTAATTATAATTGCTCAATATATTTCAAATTTTATATTTCAAGAGAAATTAAAAATTGGTAAATCAAAAAAGTTTAGATCAGCATCAAAAAAAGAAATACGATCAATGACAAATCTTTGTCTCAAACATCTTGATCAAATAAATTTTTTTAAACAAAAAGAAAAAAAACCTATAATGATTGAAAATTTAAGAAATATTTTTTATAAGATGGATTTATCTGATAAAGAAACACGTATTTTATCAAGTGTATTTGCAAGTTTAGGAAAAAACGCTGATTGACAAAATTTTAAGTATCTTTATAAGACGCAATAATTAATGACAAAAAGATTAAAATCTAAACATAAAGTCGATAGAAGACTAAAAGTTAACCTTTGGGGTAGACCCAAAAGTCCATTTAACAAAAGAGCATACCCTCCAGGACAACACGGTCAATCAAGAAGTTCAAAACCATCAGATTACGGCATTCAACTTCAAGCAAAACAAAAACTAAAATCATATTATGGCAATCTAAACGAGAGACAATTTAGAAACATGTATAGAAAAGCTATTATGAAAAAGGGTGATACAGCTGAAAACTTAATAGGTCTATTAGAGAGAAGATTAGACTCCGTTGTCTATAGAGCAAAATTTTCAACAACTATTTTTTCATCGAGACAATTTATTAACCACGGACACGTAAGCGTTAATGGGAAGAAAGTAAATATATCAAGTTTTCAGTTAAGAGATGAAGATACAGTAGAAATTAGAGATAAATCTAAACAATTAGCGATAATCGATATAGCTTTAGCAAGTAAAGAAAGAGAAACACCCGAATATCTACAAGTCGATGAAAAAAACAGGAAAATCAAATTTGTAAGAACACCAAAATTTGAAGAAGTCCCTTATCCTGTAGTAATGGAACCTAACTTAGTTATTGAATATTACTCTAGATAAAATTATTTTTTGTAATTGATTTGCTTATCTTCTAAAAGTTTTTTTAACTCTCCGTTTTCAAACATTTCTTTAATGATATCACATCCTCCAACAAATTCTTTTTTAACATATAACTGTGGAACTGTTGGCCATTCACTATATTTTTTAATACCTTCCCTAATATTTTGATCGCTCAAAACATTTACACTTTTAAAATTAACTTCTAAAATTTTTAACATATTTGCAACAGCCATTGAGAAGCCGCATTCAGGTGCTTCTGGTGTACCTTTCATGAACAAGCAGACTTCATTAGTATTTATACTACTTTCAATTAACTCTTTAGTTTGTGGATCCATTTTTTTCCTTTGTTTTTAGTGCTAGAGCATGTAATTCATTTCCCATCTTACCTTTTAAGGAATTATATATTATTTTGTGCTGCTCAATTTTACTTTTTCCATTAAATGCCGAAGAGGTAACAGTTGCGGAATAATGATTTCCATCTCCAGCTAAATCTTGAATATCAACTATAGCATCAGGTAATGCTTCTTTAATCATATTCTCAATTTCTTTTAAATTCATTGCCATTAATTTACCATGTATTTATTTAACCAATCTTTATTGAATTCTGTCAATTTGTCCACTGATAAAGTTGGCTCATCATTAATTGAAATATTATCTTCTATTACCTCACCTATTAAATCATAATGATTTGAATTTTTATCAAGTATTTTTTTGATTTTTTCAAAATTATCTTTTTTAACTTCAATAATGTATCTACCCTGATCCTCAGAAAAGTAATACTCAAACTTATCTAATAACCCCTTAAATTTATATAATTTTATACCCTTTCTTCCTTTAATGCACATTTTCGCAATTCCTGTTATTATTCCACCTAAAGAAACGTCATGAACTGATTGTATTAATTTATCATTAATCAGCTTTAATACTGTTTCACCGTTATTCTTTTCGTTAAAAAGATTTATTTCAGGAGGAGGTCCTTTTTTTTCATTCAAGATTTCTTTTGCAAAAATACTTTGTTCTAAATGACCCTCTGTTTTACCTAAAATAATAATTATATTTCCAATTTCTTTTAAGTCCATTGTTATCATATTTTCATATTTTTTAATTAATCCTACTCCACCAATAGTAGGGGTAGGTTTGATACCTTTATCTTTTGTTTCATTGTAAAAAGAAACATTTCCAGAAACGACAGGAAAATTTAAATACTTACTTGCTTCATTTAAACCTTCCACACATTCAACAAATTCACCCATATTCTCAGGTTTTTCGGGATTTCCAAAATTCAAACAATTAGTTATCGCTATCGGTTCAGCACCTACACAGATTAAATTTCTCCATGCCTCACATACTATTTGTTTCCCACCACTTAACGGGTGTGCATAACAATAGGATGCTGAAGAGTCCACTGATGCTGCAACAGCTTTTTCACTTCCATGAACTCTTATTACTCCAGCGTCACCACCTGGTTTTTGAATAGTATCACCCATCACAGTATGATCATATTGTTCCCATATCCATTCTTTCGAACATACATTTGGACTGGATAAAATTTTTTTTAACACCTCTGTAATTTTTAATTTATTAAAATCTTTTTTCTTAAATCTTATCCTTTGAGGTAACTTACTTTTTTTCCATTTTCTATCATATTCTGGAGCATGTTCTGCCAATAAATCAATTGGAATATTTGCAACTTTGTTGTTATCAAAATATAACTCAATATTTTTTGAATCAGTCGTTCTACCAATCACAGAAAAATCTAAATTCCATTTATCAAAAATTTTTTTTGCCTTATCTTCTTTGCCAATTTCAAGAACTATAAGCATTCTCTCTTGACTTTCTGATAACATAATTTCGTATGGAGACATATTTTCCTCACGACATGGAACCTTATCTAGATGTAATTCGATACCAAGTTTTCCTTTAGAAGCCATTTCAACACTCGATGATGTTAAGCCCGCAGCTCCCATATCTTGGATTGCAATAATAGAGTCGTCTTTCATTAATTCAAGACATGCCTCTAGCAGTAATTTTTCTGTGAAAGGATCACCCACTTGAACAGTTGGTTTTTTTTCCTCAATTTTATCATCAAATTTTGCAGAAGCCATACTTGCACCATGAATTCCGTCTCTACCAGTTTTTGAACCAACATAGATAACTGGTTTATTTAGCCCTGCTGCTTTTGAATAAAAAATTTTATCTTTTTTTACTAGACCGAGTGTCATCGCATTAACAAGAATATTACCGTTATATGATTCATCAAAACTTGTTTGACCTGCAATTGTTGGTACACCAATACAATTTCCGTATCCACCAATACCTTGAACCACTCCTCTTAAAAGACTTTTTGTTTTTTTATTAGCCGGGGATCCAAAATGTATAGAATTTAGATTAGCTATTGGTCTTGCACCCATTGTAAAAACATCTCTAAGAATACCGCCAACACCTGTTGCTGCACCTTGATAAGGTTCAATAAATGAAGGGTGGTTATGACTTTCAATTTTGAAAACGATCGCATCCTCATCATCAATATCTATTATACCCGCATTTTCACCTGGACCTTGGATGACTCTTTTCCCTTTTGTATTAAGCTTTTTTAAATGTTTCTTTGAAGATTTGTATGAACAATGTTCGTTCCACATTGCTGAAAAAATACCTAGTTCTGTCATGTTAGGATTTCTTTTTAGAAGATCACAAATTTTTTTGTACTCATCTTTTTTCAAACCATGTTCTATTGCAATTTTTTCAGTAACTTCAATCATTTCATGTTACTTAAAAGATTTTCAAAAAAAAATGATCCATCATTACTTGATAAACAATTGTCAATCACACGTTCAGGGTGAGGCATCATACCTAAAATATTTTTCTTTTTATTAAAAACACCAGCAATATTTTGTATTGATCCATTTGGGTTAGAATTAACTGATATTTCACCATTGATATCACAGTATCTAACTGCGATTTGATCATTATCTTCCATTGTTTTTAAATCATCTTCAGAGCAAAAATAATTACCATCATTATGTGCTATATGTAGTTCTAAAATGTCTTTTTTTATTTTATTAAAATATTTATTATGTGATTTGTTTGCTTTAACAAATATATTCTTGCAAATAAATTTTAAGTATTTGTTTCTTAATAAAGCTCCTGTTACAAGCCCTGTCTCTATTAGAATTTGAAAACCATTACAAATACCAATAACCAAGCCACCTTTATTAGCAAATTCTATCACAGAATTAATTATATTTGATTTTGCTGCAATACTTCCGCATCTCAAATAGTCGCCATATGAAAAGCCACCTGGTAACACAACTAGATCTGATTTTGGTATTGTATTATCATTGTGCCATACCATTTTATTCTTGAAACCAAATTTATTTAAAGCTACATCCATATCTCTATCACAATTAGATCCTGGGAATATGATTACTGATGATTTCATTTTAAAGGATTTTGTAATCCTCTATCACTAAGTTTGCTAAAAGTTTTTTACACATATCCTCAACATTTTTCTTAGCATCATTTTCATCTTTTACGTTTGTTTCAATTTCAAAATATTTACCTTGTCTTACTTCATCTACATCAATGAAATTCATGCTATTTAAAGTTTGCTGTATGGCTTTTCCCTGTGGATCTAGAACACCTTTTTTTGGTGTAACAATAACTTTTATTTTCATCTATTTTTTTTTAATTTAACAGCTTTTGGTTTTTTGAAGTTAACTTCTCTTATATTAGATTCTTCATATAAAATCCCAAGTCTAGATGCGACTTCTTTGTAAGCTTGAATTAAATTTCCAAGATCTTTTCTAAATCTATCCTTATCAAGTTTTTTTTCACTTTTGGCATCCCACAATCTACAAGTATCTGGACTTATTTCATCTGCTAGAATAATTTCATTTCTACTTGAGTTTCTTACTTTTCCAAATTCAACTTTAAAATCTACAAGTTTTATTCCAACTCCCCTAAATAAACCTATTAAAAAATCATTAATTCTAAGAAGTTGTATATTTATTTTTTCAATTTCATTTTTTTTTGCCCAATTAAAAGCATAAATATGTTCTCTTGAAATTAAAGGGTCTCCTAAATCATCATTTTTCAAACAATATTCAATTAATGGGTCGTCTAAAACCGTTCCCTCAACTATACCAAGCCTTTTAGTCAGAGAACCTGTTGCGATATTTCTTACAATAAATTCAATTGGCAGAATATCCACAAACTTTATTAATTGTTCCCTCATGTTTAATCTTTTTACTAAATGATTTTTTATACCTATTTGAGATAAATTTTTTAGTATATGCTCTGATATTCTGTTGTTTAATACACCTTTACCATCAATAATAGATCTCTTTTGATTATTGAAAGCTGTAGCATCATCTTTAAAATATTGAATTACGTAATTTTTATCTGATGTTGAATAAATTATTTTAGCTTTTCCTTCGTATAATTTTTTCCCCTTTTTCATTAATTGAATACTCTTCTATAAATTAAATTTATATTTCTAAAATGTTTAGAGTAACTAAAAATAATTTTAAGTTTTTTAGATGGAATTTTACTTATTATATATTTGTCAGACTGAATAACATTAAATAGATCTAAATTTTCATCAAAGCATTTTTTTGCATAATTTTGGACCATTCTGTAGGACTTTTCTCTTGATAAACCGGTTTTAGTAAGCTCTAACATAAGTTCTTGTGAAAAGATTAAGCCCTTAGTGATATTCAAATTTTGCAGCATTCTTTTTGGATATACAATCATATTGTCTAAAATATTTGCAAGTCTAACTAAAGCAAAGTCTAATGTTATATTTGCATCTGGTCCAATATTTCTTTCAACACTTGAGTGTGAAATGTCTCTTTCATGCCACAAGGCTATATTTTCAAGCGCAGGCACAACAGAGCTTCTAACCATTCTTGCTAGACCAGTTAAATTCTCACTAAGAATTGGATTTTTTTTGTGAGGCATAGCAGATGAACCTTTTTGTTTCTTTGAAAAATATTCTTGTAACTCATAAACTTCAGTTCTTTGTAAATGTCTTATTTCTGTAGCCACTCTCTCGATAGATCCTGCTATTATGCCTAGAACTGAAAAATAAAATGCATGTCTGTCTCGTGGAATTACTTGCGTTGAAATTGGTTCAACCTTTAAACTCAATTTTTTTGCAACATCTTTTTCAACATTTGGATTAATATTTGCAAAAGTACCAACAGCACCTGATATTGCACATGTAGAAACCTCATCTATTGCAATTTCTAACCTTTTTTTATTTCTTTTAAATTCTGCATAATAAGATGCTAACTTTAAACCAAATGTAATTGGCTCTGCATGAATACCATGACTTCTACCCATACAAGGCGTGAATTTGTATTTCTTAGCTTGTTTCTTCAAAACTTTTAAAATTTGATCTAAGTCTTTAAGGATTATTTTTCCTGATTGAACTAATTGTATATTAAAACTAGTGTCTAAAACATCAGACGATGTCATACCTTGATGGAGATATCTTGCTTTTATACCTGCCTTTTCAGTAACAGATGTTAAAAAAGCAATAACATCATGTTTAACTTGACTTTCTATTTGGTGAATTCTTTTTACATTTATTTTTGCTTTTTTTCTTACAATTGAAGACACACCTTTAGGAATTTGACCAAGTTTCTCCATAGCTTGTGCTGCAGCTATTTCTACGTCTAACCAAATTTTATACTTATTTTCTTCAGACCAAATGTTTGTGAGTTCTTTTCTGGAATATCTAGATATCATTAATTATATGGAGGCCTCTTTAAGTTTTTAACAGATTCTGTAAAAATTTCATATCCATTATCTGTTATACCAACAGTATGCTCAAATTGTGCTGATAATGCCTTATCTTTAGTAACGGCTGTCCAACCATCGTTTAGAATTTTTACTTCATACTTACCTGCATTAATCATGGGCTCTATAGTAAATGTCATTCCAGGTTGTAATTCAGTACCTGTATTTTTTTCTCCATAATGTAATACGTTCGGAACCTGGTGAAAAACATTTCCAATTCCATGTCCACAAAAATCTCTAACAACACTGAACCCTGCTTTTTCAACATGATTTTGTATTTCATGGCCAATATCACCTAATTTTTTTCCAGGTTTTAAAATTTCAATTGATTTCATTAATGATTCATAAGTAACGTTTATTAAATTCATAGATTTGATTGAAGTTTTTCCTACAGTAAACATTCTACTTGTATCCCCATAGTGATTGTGTAGTACCGCGGTAACATCGATGTTTAAAATATCACCATCCTCAAGAACTCTTTCTCCTGGTATTCCATGACAAACAACATGATTTAAAGATGTACATATAGATTTATTAAAACCACGATAATAAAGTGGGGCTGAGTAGCCTCCATTATCTTTAATAAATTCATAACATAATTCGTCAATTTTATTAGTACTTAACCCTGGCTTAATATAACTCGTAATCATGTCTAGAGTATTTGATGCAAGCGACCCAGCTTTTCTCATTTTTTCAAATTTTTCTGAATAATTACTCATCAATAATATTTATATTTTTTTCAATTTTAATTTCTTTGTTATTTAATAAACACCTATAGGCTAAAAATTTAACACCTTTCTCTTTAGCTATTAAATAATTTTTATAATAATTTAAATCAATATCTCTAGCTATTTTAAAGTTATTAATACCTTGTATTTGAGTTAAAAATAAGACAAACGGTTTATAGCCTTTTTTTAAAGATTCAATTAACCTTATTAAATGTTTGGACCCTCTCTCCGTTATAGCATCAGGAAATTCAGCTATTTTTTGATCTCTAATAAGGGTCACGTTTTTTACCTCAATTATATTTTTATCACATAAAAAATCAAATCTTGTATCACTTGAAAATTTATATTCCGGTTTAATATTCTTGATTGATTTAAACTCATTTATCAATCCTCTATTCAAACCATCGGCAACAATTTTATTTGCTCTGTGAGTATTCACTCCAATTAACCTTTTGTTTGCTACTATAATTTCTAGGGTAAATTTTAACTTTCTTTTTGGATCATCGTTTTTTGACAAATATACAGTGTTATTTTTATCTAAGAGACCTTTCATGGATCCAGTGTTAGGACAATGTGCTGTAACAACTGAATTATTTACTTTTATATCTGTAAAAAATCTTTTATATCGCTTGATTAATTTGCCTTTAATTAAAGTATTGGTAAATTTCATTATATTTAATTTATATTTGTATATGTCAAATAAGAAAGAAATAATTGCTGGAATTATAATTATTGGAAACGAAGTCCTTTCTGGAAGAACTAAAGATATAAACACAAGTGCTCTTGCAATATGGTTAAATTCACTTGGGGTTAAAGTTAAAGAAGTAAAAATTATACCAGATGACGAGGAAATAATTATAGATACTGTAAATCAATATCGTAAAATATATGATTACGTATTTACTACTGGTGGAATTGGGCCAACCCATGATGACATAACTGCAGAGTCAATTTCAAAAGCTTTTAATATAGAATATGGTTTTCACAAAGAAGCATATTCAATTTTAGAGAAATATTATAAACCAGGTGAGTTTAGTGATGGACGGCAGAAAATGGCTAAAATGCCTACCACAGCAAATTTAATATATAATCCATCAAGTGGTTCTCCAGGATTTAATGTTGAAAATGTTTTTTGTCTGCCAGGTGTTCCATCAATTATGCAATCAATGATTGGTGGTCTAGCAAATAAAATTACAGGTGGAGATCCCATCTTAAGTGAAACAATTAGTTTAAGGACTGTCGAAAGTGAAATAGCAGATTCTCTAACAGAGGTTCAAAACCAAAATAAAGATGTTGAAATCGGTAGTTATCCTTTTTTTAAAGCAGGTAAACTTGGTGTAGCAATAGTACTTAGGTCTACTGATAAAAATAAAATTGAATTTTGTAAATCAGAAATACTAAATTTTGTCAAAGATAAAGAAATTCAAATAGTTTAAATCTAAATGTTATATTTTGCTTACGGTAGTAACTTAAATCATTTTCAAATGAAAAAAAGATGCAAGGACTCTAAATATATAAAGAAATTTGAAATCAAAGATTTTAGACTTACATTCAGAAGCAAATATGGTGTTGCAGATATAGATAGTAAAAAAAATTATTCAATACAAGGTGGTCTTTATGAAATATCTAAATCAGATGAAAAAAAACTTGATATTTATGAGGATTTTCCAATCTTATATAAAAAAATATATTTTGATAACGATAGTCAAAAAATTATGGCATACAGCATGGTTAAAAAGAGTTTATTCATTTACCCAAGCAAAAGGTATCTTGATGTAATTAAACAAGGATATAAAGACTGTATGTTAGATATCAAATATTTAGAAAAAGCTCTTAGAAATTTTTAAATGCGTTCAAAGTACGAAATTTTTAAAATTGGAATAAAAGATGTTGCACCCCATTTATTATCTGTTTTTCCTTTTGGAATTATATTCGGTGCAATTGGTATTGAGTTGGGTTTTAGTCCCTTATTCACCTATGCGACTTCATTAATAATTTTTGGTGGTGCTTCTCAAATAGTTTTTCTACAACTTTTATCTGGTGGTGCATCTTCATTAATTGCGATCACTTCTGTCGGAGTAATAAATTCGAGACACTTCTTATATGGTGCAGTGTTATCTGAATATTTACAAAAATTATCTCTAATTAAAAAACTATTTATTTCTTATTTTATAGTTGACCAAGGTTTTGCAGTTTCAAATCAATATTTTAAAAAAAATCCAACTGAGGAATTTAATCATTATCATTTAATTGGTTCTGGTATAATACTTTGGTTTATCTGGCAGGTTTCAACAATAATTGGAATTTACTTAGGATCTATTGTACCTGAAGAACTTGGATTAAAATTCGCAATTCCTCTAACATTCATTGCAATAATAGTAAATGAGTTGAGAAAATTTGATCATGTTTTAGTTATGTTAATTTCAGGACTAGCAGCCACTTTTTTTTATAATGCTCCTTTCAAAACTTACATAATAATTTCTCCATTAATTGGACTTTTTGCAGCAATGATAATTAATAAATTAAAAAAATGACTTGGACTTCAATCTTTATAGCTGGAATTTTAACTTATTTTACAAGAATGAGTATGGTTACATTAATTAAAAAAGAAATGATTAGTGATAATTTAAGAAAGATTTTAAATTATGTACCATCTGTAGTTTTCCCATCAATAATATTTCCTGGGGTTTTGTTAGATGATTTTGGAGCTTTTGTTTCAATAAGTGATCCAAAAATATTTGGTGCAATAACTGCTTTGGTAATTGGGTTTTTTACAAGAAATGTAATTTTAACAATTGTATCAGGACTATCCTCATACTGGGCTTTTATTTTTATTTTCTAATTAGATAGCCAGACTGTTTCAAATGGGTTTAAGGATAATCTTTTACTAATAATACCAATATTTTCACTTAAAAGGTTTTTATACCCATATTTATTATCATTTAATAAAACACTTTGTGATTTTGATGAAATATTTGTAATACAGATGATTACTTGTTTTTTATCTAAACTCATTCTTTTAAAAGCAAATATTTTATTACCAAAAGACAAACAACGCATAGCTGCATTTGGATGAAAAGCCTTTTGTTTCTTTCTAACTTTTAATAAATTAGTAATCTGATCATAATAAATTTTTTGTTTAGATTTTTTATCTTTTAAAAACCTATCTAATTTAACTTTGTTCCATTTATATCTGTTAAGGTCTCTTTTATTATTTGATATCACATATTTGTATTCATCATTAGACTTACCAAATATTGAATTAAAATAAACAGCTGGTACACCTTCAATAGAAAACATTATTGCATGTGCAGAAATATATCTTTCGAATGAATATAATCCTTTTTTATCGTAATCTGTATTTTTGAAAGCATTAAATAAAGTTACATTAACTTCATAAACTTTCTTTTGTGTTTTGTTAGTTTTTCTAAAAGAAAGTTGAGCTCCGTTTTTCTTTAACCTTTTAAATAAGGAATTAAGAGTGGGCTTATTTAAATAACCTTCAATAGGCCTCATTCCTATACCATCATGTGACGCTATAAAATTGAAATAATTATTTTTTAATTTCGTAGATGGTAATTTATTAGTCCATTGGTTTAATTTAGAACTATCTTCAAAAAGAAAAGCATGAATTAGAAGTGGAGGTAGTGTAAAGTTATAAATCCAATTTGCTTCGTCATTTTTCTTTCCAAAATAACTTAGGTTTTCTTTTTCAGGTAAATTAGTTTCAGTAATTATATAAGGTGAATTATGTAAAGATTTACATACTATTCTTAGTAACTTAATTATTTCATGAGTTTGCTTAAGATTTACGCATTTAGTGCCACTTTCTTTCCATAAATAGGCAATTGCATCTAATCTGAAAATTGAAACTCCATGACAAGCTAAGTTGATCATAATTTTAACAAAGCGCATCAACACCTTTGGATTTTTAAAATTCAAATCTATTTGGTCAGAGCTAAATGTTCTCCATATAAAATCAGGTTTATTAAAAACATTAATCTTTTTTAGCAACCTATTTTCACGAGGCCTAACCACCTTTGAGATATCAAATTTTTTGTTTACTTTTATAAAGTAATCCTTGCCTGGTGATTTATTTCTTAAAAAATTTTTAAACCATAAACCTTTAGAAGAAGCATGATTAATCACAATATCTGCCATTATATTATTTTTCTTTGAAAAACTGTTTATATCTGTCCAAGATCCTAGTCTACTATCTATTTTATAGTGATCCTTTACCGCAAAACCGCTATCACTACTTGAAGGATAAAATGGCAAAAAGTGAATAGTATTAAAAAACTTTGACAAATGTCTGTTATAAAAACTTTTAAAAGACTTGATCGAATTTAATTTACCATTATCAAATACACTGTCACCGTAGCAAATTACAACTGTAGTATCCTCAGATATTCTCAAATTTTTTCTTTTAGCTTTTGATATTTTTTTGTTTGAAATTTGAATTAATTTACAAAGTTCATCAGCGAATAATTTTAAATCAGAACCTTTGATGTTTTTACTATAGATATTTTTTAGCCTAAAATTAATTTGTGTTTTAACAGTTTTGGATAACATTAAATAAATTTTTTATTATCCTCAGAAACAGCTTTATTTAACCTTAGAAGAAAATCTGGTATTGCACTTTTAACTCTACTCCAAGTTGGAATGAACGGTGTATCCATAGGATTTATATAAAAAGCCTCTCCTGCCTTCATTATATTAACTGCGAATAATTCTACAGCTTCCTCTTCTTTATGAGAGTCAAACTTCAATCCATTCATTTCAGCATCACTTCTGTAAATATCAATTAAGTCTAGTGCAGATCTATAGTATGTTGCTTTTAAAGATCTAAATTTTTCTCTACTAAAAGAATTTCCTTGAGTAGCCAATTTTTTAATAAATGTCTTAATGATATCAATTGACATTTTTGACAATCCTTTTGTCTCGTCATCGATAGAGAGATCTTGATGTTTATGATCATAAGTGTCTGCTAAATCAACTTGGCAAATATTATTCGGTGAAAAGCTTCTTTGCATTTCAGATAAAATTCCAACTTCTATACCCCAATCGGATGAAATTCTTAATTCTGGTAAAACATTTCTTCTAAATGAAAATTCACCTGCTAAAGGATACTTAAAGGATTTCATAAAATTTATATAATCACTTTTGCCAATAGTTTTTTCCAATGCGGTTAATAAAGGTCCCACAAGAAGTCTCGCTACCCTTCCGTTCATTTTGTTATTTGCAATTCTTGGATAGTACCCTTTACAAAACTCAAAGTTAAATAATGGATTAACAACTGGATAAAATAATTTAGCTAGCATTCTTCTGTCATATGTTTTTATATCACAATCATGCAATGCTACAGATCTTGCTGTATCTCTTGCAATGCACATACCAATGCAATACCAAACATTTCTACCTTTCCCCATTTCGTTTGGTGCTAAATTTTTCTTCTTTAATTCTGTATCAAGTTTTTTAAGTTTAGGACCATCGTTCCATAGAATTGTAAAAGGAACATTTATTTTTTTAAAAAATTTCCAAGCCTTCCGTGCCTGGCTTTCTGATGCTTTATCTAGTCCTATAATTACATGATTTAAATATTTTGTTTTACTTATTTGTTCTACGATATTAGGTAATGCAGTACCCTCCAATTCTGAGTATAGACAAGGGAGGATTAATTCCATTTTTCTTTCTTTAGAAAAGCTTAGTAAATCTTTCTCGATTTCTGTTGTAGATTTTGTACCAAAATCATGCAGTGTAGAAACTATTCCGTTTTGAGAAAAATCACCCATAACTTATTCTAGTAACATTATATTATTTTTTCCAGAGCCAATTTGACAACTTCTTCCCAGCCCTCTGGTGCAGGTTTTTTTGACACTAAACAGTTATTTATATTTATTTTTTCTAATGTAAATTTATCATTGAAGACTAAACAAGGTATATCGCTATTTTTAAGCATTTCTAAATCATTAAAATTATCACCAACCCCAACTGTGATTAATTTTTCTTTAGTAATTTTTTTAAATACTTTTATAACATTTTTCATTGCCTGTGATTTACTGACTTTATCACAAAGATTAATCACTCTTCCTCCCTCTTGTAATGACAGACCCGCATCATTTACAAATTTGAATAGATCTATTTTATCAGATTTTGAACCCTCAAATAATAAAGGTGTTGAGTATTGTCTGTTTAGTGCAGCCTTAATATTTTCTTTGTTAAGTCCAAGAATTTTTGACTGTTTATCAAAACTTAAATTTTTAACAAATTTGCATTTTGATTTATATTTATTAGGAATTTTAATCTCAAATATTTTTAATATTTCATCAATCTCTCTACTTAAGCTTATTTTTTCTGGAAAACTCGAATTGATTAAGTTTAAATTATGAATAGCCGCTCCATTTTCAACTACGAAAGATAAATTTTCATCTAATTCTTGATTAAAGTTCTCTATCTCTTGCCGAGTTTTGCTTGAATTGGGTATTATATGAATGTTTTTTAAAAGTAGTTTTTTTAAGTAATAGAAAATTTTATCAAATTTAAAAGTATCTCTATCTAACAACGTTCCATCTAAATCTGTGAATATAAGTATTTTTGAATTCATAACTTAAATTAGTCACAGTTTTATAAACAAGTTTACTACATATCAACAATTAACGTATCTTTAGAGCCACCCCCTTGCGAGCTATTTACAATTGTACTACCTTTTCGTAAAGCTACTCTTGTAAGTCCTCCAGTTGTAACGTAGGAAGTTTTTCCACTTAGAACAAAAGGTCTTAAATCAAGATGTCTAGGCTCAATGTCGTCTTTTGTAATCGTTGGTGCTGTTGATAAAATTTCTAACGGTTGTGCAATAAATTCTCTAGGATTTTTTTTTATTTTATTTATTACTTCTTCTCTTTCTTTAGCAGGAGCCTTTGGCCCTATCATAATGCCATAGCCACCCGAGGCATTTGCAGGTTTAACAACTAATTTTGAAATGTTTTCTATTACGTAATCTCTTTGTATTTTTTCATGACACAAATAAGTCTCCACTTGGTTTAAAATTGGTTGTTCACCTAAGTAATAAACTATCATTTTATTTACATAAGAATAAACTACCTTGTCATCTGCAACCCCTGTTCCTATGGCATTTAAAATACCAACATTTCCTTTTCTCCAACATTTGAACAACCCAGGTACACCAATTACAGACTCCTTATTAAATGTTTTAGGATCTAAAAAGCTATCATCTAATCGTCTATATATACAATCAACTCTCAAAGGTCCTTTAACTGTTTTCATGTAAACTATATCATTTTCAACAAAAAGATCTTTTCCCTCTACCAGGGCAATGCCCATTTGTTCAGCTAAATATGAATGTTCGAAATATGCGGAATTATAAATTCCTGGTGTTAAAACTACCATATGAGGATCTTTAGTTTTTTTAGGAATACATTCGATCATGCAATTGAAAAGTTTATTTGTATAATGATTAATTGATGCAACTTTATACCTAGTAAACAGTTCAGGAAAAACATCTCTCATAACCATTCTATTCTCAAGCATGTAAGAAACACCTGAGGGAACTCTTAGATTATCTTCTAAAACTAAATAATCTCCAGCCTTATTCCTTATAAGATCTACTCCAGAAATGTTTGACCATGCCTTATATTTTGGTGAAAAACCTTCACACTCTTTTACATAGTAGGGTGATTTAAATATTATTTCTTTTGGGACAATATTATCCTTAAATATCTTTTTTTGATTATAGACGTCATCAATAAATAAATTTAGGGCTTTAACTCTTTGTTGTAATCCCTTTGAAACTTTGTTCCATTGAGTTCTTGGAATAATTCTTGGTATTATATCTAAGGGCCATTTTTTTTCTTCTGCTCTATTGTTTGCCGCATAAACCCTAAAGTTAATACCTCTAGCACTTATAGTACTTTGACAATTTTTTTCAATTTCTTGTAATTTTTTTTTCCCATATTTCTCAAGGATATTAGAAATTATCATAGCATGTTTTCGTAGCTTATTATCCTCGGTAAAATATCCATCGTATGCATATTTAGCATTATAGTTTTTCCACAACTTAGTAACCATTTTGATAGCTTTTATTAGTTAAACGTATTATGCAAATGCATTTTAGATATATCAGATATGATATAAATCGATTATAAATAGCATGCTTAATTAAATAATACATAAATGAATGACATATTGTATAGGAATTAAAACTAAAGAGGGAATAATAATAGCTTCAGACTCAAGAACTAATGCTGGCTTTGATAATGTAAATATTTACTCAAAAATGTTTACATATGACGTCGGAGATAGAACTATTTTAATTGTAACCTCAGGAAATCTTGGCACTTCCCAAGCGGTTTATAAATCTATTGAGAAAGATCTGGAGAATAAAACTGGCATCAAAAATTTAAATACATGTGAAGATTTCGACCAAATAGCAAAATATGTTGGAGGTTTAAATATTAAACATTCTTCTCCCAAAGGTATAAATACAGATACTGTATTACTTGGATCAACTTTTATTGTAGGTGGGCAAATTAAAGGACAAGAAATGGAATTGTTTTTAGTTTATCCCCAAGGCAATTACATTAAACCTGCAGATAGCAAACCATATTTAGTAATAGGAGAAGTTAAATATGGCAAACCAATATTAGATAGAGTTGTTACACCAGATGTGTCCATAGGCGATGCTTCGAGATGTGCATTAATTTCAATGGACTCAACATTAAAAAGTGACTTAACAGTTGGCCCACCGATAGATTTTGTAGTTTATAAAAAAGATGAATTAAAAATTACTTCTCAAAAATGCTTGAATTTAAATGACAAAGAATTTTCAAAAGTTTCAGGTGAATGGTCTGAGGGCATTTTAAAAATATTTAATTCATTTCCAAGATTTGATTGGGAAAAATAATTAATTTAAGAAAATAACTTATTAATGATAAAAAGAGATCTTTATTATGAGAGAATCCCCACTAAAAGTTTAAGAAATGATGTTAGGTATTTAGGAAATATTTTAGGAAAAGTTATAAAAGAACAAGAAGGAATTAATTTTTTTAAACTAGTTGAAAAAACAAGGCTTTTATCAAAAGCTAATACCGCAAATAAAAATAAAAAAACCCCATTCGCAAATTTGTCTAGAGAAATTAAAAAACAAAATCCTAAAGATCTACTCAAACTAACTAGAGCATACAATCATTTTATGAATTTGTATAATTTGGCAGAGTCTGTGGATGCTTCTAGAACTCTAGACCAATACGAAAATTCCGTGAAAAGAAAAAAAAATAAAAATATATTTATTGAAGAAATATTTGAGAGTTTTTTTAAAAATAAGAATATTTCAAATAAAACAATTTATGATTTAGCAAAAAGACTTAATATCGGTATTGTTTTAACTGCTCATCCAACAGAGGTCAAGAGAAGAACCTTAATTCAAAAATATCATGCATTAACTGAAATATTGGAACAAAGAAATTTACTCCAGAAATATCCTTCAAAAATAAAAGTATTAGACAAAAAAATGTTTGATGAAATAACAATAATCTGGAACACAGATGAACTTAAAAGATATAAACCATCTCCATTTGATGAAGCTAGATGGGGATTAGCAATAATAGAGGATAGTTTATGGGACACTATTCCAAAAGTTTACAGAAGACTTAATGAAATATTTGTAAAAAATATGAAAAAAAATTTACCAAAAAATTTTAATCCTATTGAATTTGGTTCATGGATGGGTGGTGACAGAGATGGAAATCCTTTCGTAACGTCTAAGGTTACTGAGGAGGTTTTGCTTTTATCGAGATGGGAAGCTGCAAAACTTTATGAAAAATCTTTAACAAAATTAATTAGATCCTTTTCGATGCAAAAATGTTCCAAAAAAATATTAAAATATACAGGTCACTCATATGAACCTTATAGAGTTTATCTGAGACCGCTAAGAGATAGAATGAGAAGAACTCATAGGATGATAGAACGACATTTGGTTCAAAAAAAACCTCTAAATCAAAAAGAACTTATTTCCTCAAAGGAAGATATTTTAAAACCATTGAGAGTTGTTAGAGAGTCTTTGGAACAGTCACAAAATCAAAACATTGCAAGTGGAGAACTATTAGACTTAATGAGAAGAGCAAAATGCTTTGGTATTAATCTTGCTAGATTAGACATTAGACAAGAGTCATCCCGGCATACGAAACTTATTGCTGAGATAATAAAAAGAAAATTCAAGAAGAACTATTATTCTTGGACTGAGCTAGAAAAGATAAAGTTTTTGACTAAAAGAATAAGGGGTAAAAATTTTATTAATAGTTTTCAATTCAAAGATAGAGAAAATTTAGAAGTTTGGTCAACTTTTAAAGCTTTAGCAAGTCAACCAAAAGAATGCTTAGGAGCTTATATTATATCTATGACATCCTCAGCTTCTGATATTCTCTCAGTAATCCTTTTACAAAAAGAAGCAAACATTAAAGATAAATTAAGAGTAGTACCTTTGTTTGAAACCTTAGATGATTTGATAAGTGGAAGCGATATCATGTCTACTTTATTTAAATTAGGTTGGTACCGAAATTTGATTAATAATGAACAAGAAATCATGATTGGTTATTCAGATTCTAGTAAAGACGCAGGTAAACTATGTGCAGGGTGGCACCAATATAAATTACAAGAAGAAATTTTAGCGTCATCAAAAAAATTTAAAGTAAAATTATCTTTTTTCCATGGAAGAGGTGGTTCAGCTGGAAGGGGAGGCGGACCAATACAGGCTACTCTTAGATCTCAACCGCCTGGTTCAGTTAATGGAAAAATAAGAATTACCGATCAAGGTGAAGTGATACAACAAAAATACGGTTATGAGCCTATAGCTAAATATAATTTATGTAGTTACATAAGTTCTGTGATGTTAGCTACTTTAATGCCTCCTCCACAACCAAAAGAAAATTGGAGAAATTTGATAGAAAGCATGTCTGATATATCTAAAAGTTCTTATAGAAAAAATTTAACATCAAGTACAGAATTTATCCGATACTTTAAAACAGTTACTCCTCATTTAGCGTTAGGGAAATTATCTATCGGTTCTCGTCCATCTAAAAGAAAAAATTTAGATAATATTAAAGGTCTTAGAGCAATACCCTGGGTGTTTGCTTGGACTCAAATAAGACTTATGTTACCGGCATGGTTAGGAACTGCTGAAGCATTAAGATATTCATCAATAAAAAAATTTAAAAAAACATTAATCGATATGGAAAAAAACTGGCCTTTTTTTAATTCTACAATGGACTTATTGGACATGGTTATATCAAAAGTTGATCCGGAGATTTCAAAAATTTATGAAGATAATTTAGCAGATATTGACTTAAAAAGAGTTGGAAAAAAACTTAGATTCCAATTTGAAGCCTTAAAAAAACTTAACCACAATATTACACCATCTGAAATTTTAAAACAAAGAAAAGCATTTAGAGGTCCCGCAATTATAAGAAATGTATATTCTGAAGTTTTAAACATATTACAAGCCACAGTAATGATGAAATTAACCAAAAAAAACAATAATAAAATAAATAACAATAATTTAAATGATGCCTTAATGACTAGCATAGCAGGTATATCAGCAGCAATAAAAAATACCGGATAAATTATAGAAAACTAGAATAATGATCAAAATAATAAAATTAATCATTCTTTGTTTAATGATTTCTAAGATTCTCGTACAAGTCTCACACAGAAAAGTATAAAATTAAATATGAAAATTTTATATTATCTTTTAATTTTTAGTATATTTTCTACCAATTCTTACGCTGTTCCATTTAAATGGTTAAAAAATGAAATATTGGAAGTTTGTAAAGTAAACCAAAATGTTAGAATAACCAGCGAATGGGTTAAGGATAATGGAATGTGGGCTTCAATCACAATCCCTTTATCAAAAGGAGAATTATTAAGTGTTCATTTAAGAAAAGGAAAAAAAAATGATTGGCGTTGGTACGCTACTCACAATGATGCATTTCCAGTCAAAAGCACTCACTACCACAAAAATTCAATTAATAAAAAATATGGTAACAAGAAAATTGAAGATGTCATTACAGATTGCAAAAAAGCGAAAAGCAAAGTTAAAAAAATAAAATTTAATACAAATGATATCTTTATACAAGATGATATATTTGATGGACTTGAAGATAATAAAAAGATTAAAGGCTTTGGTAACCTTATATTTCCTGTCCAAAAAAAATGTAAAGGTATAAAAAAATATCCGGTTATGTTTTTGATTCACCATTCAGGTGGAAGAATTATGACTGATTACAAACATATATTGCATGACATGTGTATTGCCACATTTGAACCATTTATATTTAAATCAAGAGGTTACGATAAAAACTTTTATGATAGATCAAAAAAAATATCATGGATATCTCCTCATGTAGGAGCTTTAGATTCGTTAAGAGCTTTAGATATATTATCTAAAAACAAAAGCGTTGACTCGACTAAAATTGGTATAATGGGGTGGAGTTGGGGAGGAACTGTTGCAATTGAAACTCAAAATTATTTTAATTTAGATGTCATCAAACCAAAAAATAATTTTAAATTACATCTCGCATTATATCCCTTCTGTTATCATTATGAGAATACTAAAACTACAGATGCTCCATTATTGATACTAATGGGCGATAAGGATTATCTACCACATAATCTTTGTGAAGAATATATTGTGACTCAAAAAGATCTAAAGAAAACAAACAAACAAATTATTGTTTTCAAAAACACAACCCATTTTTATGATAAGACAGGATCTAATTTTGAAGATGGAATAAAGATAAGTTCTGAATGCAGAGTATATACTGATAATAATGGACAGATTTGGGTAAGACCTAAAGATAAAAGTAAATGGTTTAATATTTCAGCTAATGGTGGATGGTTTGGTAATAAAGGAGACAAGAAACTTTATGATCACTCAATGAAAATTTGTTGGGGATACGGATCATCACTTAATAAAAAAAATCAAGTTGCTTACGAAAAAACTTTAAAAATATTTAAGGAAAACGTAAATAAATATTTATTAAATTAATTATTTATGATTTTATGAGGGATTATATAGGATCTCTCGTACATACCTCGTACATAGAGAGATAAAATAAAAAATTTTACTTATTCCTCTTGTTGAATTATAAATATTAGCATAAACACTCATGAAATTCATTAATGCCCTCGTGGTGAAATTGGTAGACACAAAGGACTTAAAAGCCGAGGGATAGAAGTTAAAGTCAGTCCATAGTAGTCCAAGACAGTCTAAAACCTCCTATAAAATCACATAACTTTAATTTAGCTTTCTATTAAGATTAGAAAATAAAACTTAATTAATTTGAACAGACTTGTACTGAACTTGTACTTAAAGGGATAAAATAAAGCCATAACCCATTCTGGGTAGTCTTACACTAAACCTGAACTTTAATAAGTTTATAATACATCAATGGTTGTAAAAAAATTTTTTAAAATTCATTATATTGTATTTTTTTTAGCTTTATTTCTTTCTAAAGCTATAGCGGAGCCAACCTTTGTACGAAGTAAATCAATAAATGCAGACAACGGAGAATTTGGATTAACATTTAATAATGATGGTACCAAAATGTATACTACACAATATGATAAGAATGGTGGTGGCCTACAAGCTGATAATGTTTACGAATATGTATTAACTACTGCTTATGATATTTCAACAGCAACCTTAAACAATACTAAAACAGTACATGTAGTAGCAACTCATGGAGGTGGTGATACACTTATACCAAACCAAGTAGTGTTTAATAACGATGGAACAAAAATGTTTATTGCTGACCATGGTTCTAATAATATAGATTACTGGTCACTAACCACTGCATTTGATGTTTCAACTGCTTCACTTGAGGGTAGATATGATGTTTCTAGTAAAGAAGTAAGATTAACTTCCGTTGCATTTAATAATGATGGTACCAGAATGATTATTGCTGGTGTAGGAAATAATACTCAACATCACCTTAATGAATATTCACTAGATACAGCATTTGATCTTAGCTCAGGAGTTACACATCTTAATACTGAAGACTTAAGTTCTTTTCACACTTACTTAGATGGAGTTACTTTTAATCACGATGGTACTAAAATGTATACCATTGATAATACAACCAATCAGGTTTCTCAGTTTAAATTAACTACACCTTATGATGTTTCTACTTACTCCCTTGAAGGTACCTATAATGTAAATTCTCATGATACTGATGCAAGAGAAGTTGCGTTTAGTCATGATGGAAGTAAAATGTTTTTCATTGGTAATACCAATAATAAAGTTTTTGAATTTAATCTAAGCTGTAATTGGAGTGTAGTTGATGGTGCTTGTGATGATCCGGCTGATACAAGTGATGAAGGTAAAGATATTTCAAGTTCAATTGAATCTCAAACAGCAACAGCTAAACAAATTGCTATTCAAGCAAGCACTCCAGTTCTTAATCGTATGTATTGGTTAAGACGTTATAGAAATGAAGATAAATTAAGTAATCAAAATATTAAATTTAACTTTTCAAATTCAATGATGGCATCTCTTTCAAAAGTTATTCCAGTATCTAACAAAACAAATGATATTTTAGATAAAATATCTGATAATTGGTCATTTTGGAGCGAAGGTAGCGTTAGTGTTGGTAGAGTAGGTGACACATCTTCTTCATCATCAAAAAAAATTGATAGTAAAGGTATTACAATTGGAATGGATAAAAAAATTAGTGAAAACAAAATGTATGGATATGCTCTTCGATTTGGCAATGATGATGTTGATATAGGTACATCTGGGACATCTTTAGATACTGATTCTTATAGTTTATCTCTTTATGGAACTTTTCTTCATGATGATAAAAGATTTACTGAGGGTATTCTTGGAATTAGTACTTTGAAGACTGATCATGTTAGAAAAGGTGATTTATATACTAGAACTGGAGAAAGAGACGGAGCACAAGTATTCGGATCAATTAATTATTTAAAAACATATAAAAAAGAAAACTTTAATATTGTACCTAATTTAAGAATTGATCTTAGCTATACAGAACTATCCAAATATAGAGAAAAAGGAACTACTGCATTGGTGTACAATAAACAAATAATTGAAACAGGAATGATATCCACCGGTTTTACAGTAAGCGATATTATTAATTTAAACACTATGACATTTAAACCACATGGAGGTTTAGAGATTGGTTTAGATTTTAGCCCATCTTCAGATGCCAAATATCGTTATCTTTCTGAAACTACAGAATATACTAAATCTATTGATCAAGACTCAAAGAATATAAGAGCAAACATTGGATTTGATTTAATTACTGAAAACGGTTTTTCTGTAATGACTATCTATGAAAGAAATCAAAGTGATAATGCTCATAGCGATACTTTATATTTAGGTTTTGGTTATATACCAACTGACGATATCGAATATGCTATGAGTTTAGATAATGACAATGCATCTTTAAGTTATAAGAGAGATTTAAATGGTTTTGATATCAGAATGAGCTCAAATTATAGCTTGATGAAAGAAATACCTGATTATGGTGCAACCATAGAAGTTGCAAGAACATTTTAATAAATTTAATTAAAACTCTATAGGATAATATGGGAAAACTTGTACTAGACTTGTACCTAAAGAGATAAATAAAAAAAATTTTACTTATTACACTTGTTGAATTATAAATATTAGCATAAATACTCATGAAATTCATTAATGCCCTCGTGGTGAAATTGGTAGACACAAAGGACTTAAAATCCTTGCCATTTATGGAGTGCCAGTTCGAGTCTGGCCGAGGGCACCACTTCGATGATAAATAACCTTCAGCTTCTTAGAGCTTTTGCTGCAATTAACGTGGTTTACTTGCATGTTTTGATAGGAGGTGAAAGCTATGGAAAACCAACTATTATATTTCCTATTGTAGGAGATTGGGGAGCAAATGGTGTTGATATTTTTTTTGTAATCTCAGGGTTTGTTATGATTTACACTCAAGCTATCAATCCAAAAACAATTTTTAAATTTTATAAATCAAGAATTTTAAGAATTGTTCCAGTGTACTGGTTAATAACCAGTTTTATTATAATTATATACTTACTTTTTCCTGGTATATTTAGATCCCTTTTAGTAGATGTTAAAAGTTCTGTTTCATCTTTTTTGTTCATTTCTCAATTATTGAATAATTCTAATCCGATAATCAATTTGGGATGGACATTAGAGTGGGAAATGTTGTTTTATTTAATTTTTGGTATAGCTTTATATTTCAAAACATTAAATAGAATTGTTGTTGCAATTTTTTTCATGATGTTACTTATTTTTTTAGTTAGTTATAAATTGTATTTTTTAGAATTTTTTTTAGGTGTAATCACGGGATATTTATATGTTAAATTTAGAAAAGTTAATCATCATCTTGGACATATAATTTTAACCGTGGGAATTTTGACTTTAATTATGTCAATTAATACAAACGGTAAAATAATTAATTATGATAGATTCATAATTTGGGGATTGCCTGCTACATTGATTGTTATTGGCGCAATATACAGTAAACAGATTAAAAATAAGTTTTTTTTATATTTAGGTGACGCTTCATATAGCATATATCTTTTACAAATGTTAACAATTCCTGGTTTCTATAAAGTAGTTACGTTTTTAAATGTAGAAATTAATAATACATTTTTATCAATAATCTGTTTAATTTTAAGTGTTAGTTTTGGATGTTTGTTTTATTCTTGTGTGGAAAAAAAATTGAAATTAGTTAAAGATCGTAAATATATTTAATTAAATGAAAATTATTTCAGATAAAAATTTAAGCTCGTTAAGGATTAAAAAATCTTTATTAAACATATTAAAAAAAATTAAATTAAAAAAATCAAATACAATATTAGTGATTGGGGGCGATGGTTTTATGCTTCAAACATTAAAAAAAAATAAAAAATCTAAAAGATTATTTTATGGTGTAAATTCAGGTAACTATGGTTTTTTGATGAACAAATTTTCATCAAAAAATTTTGTGAGAAATTTTACTAAATCAAAAACAGTTTCAATTTCTCCATTGGAAATGACTGTTAAGAATAATAAAAATAATACAAAAAAATATATAGCAATTAATGAAGTGTCAATTTTAAGACAAAGTAGACAAGCTGCAAATTTAAGTGTTTATTCTGGTAAACAAAAAATTATCAAAAATTTAATCTCTGATGGAATTTTAGTATCTACTCCAGCTGGAAGTACCGCCTATAATATGTCTGTTTATGGTCCAATTTTAAGTTTAAATTCAAAAAAACTCTCAATTGCACCAATTAGTGCTTTTCGACCAAGAAGATGGAAGGGTAAAGTTATTAGTGATAAATCAGTTATAAATATAAATAACTTAAATCCAATCAAAAGACCTGTCAGTGCAGTAGCTGATAACAATGAAGTTCGCAATGCAAAGAAAATTGTTATTAAGATTAATAAAAAAATAAAGTTTAATTTACTATATGACTCTAATAGAAGTCTTCAAAAAAAAATAAAACTTGAACAGCTTAAAAATGAGACATCATAATATTTTAAATAGCAAACATGAATTTTTAAAAAAAAAGATTAGCAACATTAATAACATACAAATATTAGAACTTGGTGTAGCTCAAGGAAATTCAACAAAAATATTCTTAGAAATATGTGATCTAAATAACGGTAATTTAATCTCCGTTGATATAATTGATTGTTCACAAGTTAGCAATAATTCAAGATGGGAATTTATTAAAGCTAGTGATGATGAATTTGATATAATTAACCCTAAAATTAAGAAACCACTAGATATATTATTTATAGATTCTCTACATGAACCAAATCATGTAAAAAAAGTATTTTTCAATTATTATAAATTTTTAAAAGTAGGAGGGATATGTATAATAGATGATGTGAGTTGGTTACCTTATGTTGTTAATAAAAAAAAAGAAAACTCTTATGTTGCTATGACTAATTATAATACTTTTAATAAAGTTCTAGAAATTTATAATTCTAATATAGAGAATTTTAGCTTAGAGTTTTTTTTTGAGGGTTCTGGATATGCTGTGATTACTAAAAAAGAAAATTTTAAATTATTAGAAGAGAAAAAGGTTATTTTTAAAAAAAAAACTTTTAAGAATTTTGTTAAAAATTTTTATTTAAAATTACCCAAAAAATAAACTTTAATTTACTTCATGACTCTAATAGAAGTCTTCAAATAAAAATAAAACAATTGAGAAAAGAAACATTTTAAAGTGAAAAAAATTGTTGGAATTAGTGCCATAATTATATTAATTTTAGTAGTATTTCATGACAAAATAATAGGAAGCTATATAAATTATAAATTATCCAAGTGGGTAGAAAAAGATGTAACTTTTAAGGAATTTAGTTTCGAATATCCTAATTTAATAAATATTAAAGGTTTAAAAATAATTAATTCTAACCCAATTAATTATAAAAATATTTTTGAGTCTGATGAAATTAATTTCAATATTGATCTAATGACATATTTTTTAGATGAATTGATTATTATTAATAATTTAGTAATAGAAGATCCAAATTTCTATTTAGAGTTAGTAGTAAAAAAAAATGAAACTCAAGGGAATGATGAAAATAAAGAAAAAATTATTATTGAAGATAATATAGGAGTTGCAAAAAAGATTAATGAAAAATTACCTGATAAAATATGGCCTCAAAAAAAAAAAGATAAAAACTTTTTAATATTAAAAATTTTTATCAATAATGGAACAGCTTTCATTAAAATATCTTCAATTAAAGACCCTTCAAAAATAAACTTATCGAGTTTTGAATTTTCTAATATCGGTAATGAAAAGGGATTTCGACACTATAAAGATATTTTGAAAATCATTTTTTTTGATATTTTTGGAAGAGAACCTGACTTTAAAAAAAAAAAAATACTAAAAGAAGTGTATAAATTTTAAATTTTTATTATTGTGACCTCATGGACTCGAACTGCGGACCTATTGATTACAAATCAATTGCTAAAGTTTAAATAAACATTTGTTTGCAACAATATTTTTAAAATATATTTGGTATGGTCACAATCCTGGCACAGTGGTAGGGTTTTAATAATTAAATAATTTTAAAAATTAAATAAGGAGATTCATATGGCAATATTAGTAAAAGGTGAAATTACAATTACTAAAGGATTTAAAACATGGAAAGAGATGGTCTATGCACAGGATGGAAAATTAAAAGAGCATGGAATAAAATTTGTTTTTGCAGGCACACAAAAAGATGACCCGACAAAACTTCATACAGTAATGCAATTTCCAAATATGGAAGCACTCCAAGCTTTTAAAGATGATAAGGAACTTGCCGAGAAAAGAAGAGAAGCAGGTGCTGTTGTAGAAAGTGCTGTAATGATACCAATTTCAGATGAACATTTAACTAACTATCCGGATGCTTATACAAATCATTAAATGAAAAAACTTTTAGGGATCGTGGTTCTGGGTTTGTTGTTGGCTGGTAAATCTAATGCAGAAACTTGCAATAAAATTTTTAATTATGAAGAGAACAAGAGAGACTTTGTTCTGTGTTTGCAGAGCGAATATGAGATAAATAACAAGGGGTTTATAAATAAATCTAAAAACTTATTAGATAAGGTTTTTGGATCTGATACTAATACAAAAAATAATAAATCATTAAAAGATACATTTGTAAAAGATGGAATTGATTATGAATGTTTAAATTTATGCAAACAAAGTATTAGAGGCGGATTAACTATGAAAGACCTCAATGTTTTTTGTAAATTACAGTGTCAAAAATAAAATTCAATAGCAAGGGTTTCACATTAATAGAACTTCTAGTCGTTGTAGCAATCATCGGTATCCTTGCTGCTGTAGGAACTGTTGCTTATAGTGGATACACAACTGCTGCAAAATCTTCTACTAGCAGAGCTAATTTTGAAATGATTTATAAAGCTTGGGTTTCAGAGAAAGCTTTATGTGAAATAAACTCTACTGCTAGAGCACTTTGGGATAAAACTACTTGTGAAGTTTTATTAGCTGGCAACTCAAGTGATTTTAATAGAGTAAGTGGAATTATATCTAACTTTTATGGTTTAAATAATACTTATGGAAATGGACAACCAACAAAGAATCTGTTTCATCAATTTGATAGAAATCTTTATACGAACGACTCATCTGCAGGATGTAATGAAGACGCATCAAGCGATACCAATTTAGGTTTTTTAATTTCGTGTTTTGAAAATAAAAACTCAAGAATAATTTTTGAAGGTTGTTTTAAATCTCCGTGTTCAAATAGTGCAAATAGAATATTAAAGTACATTTATTATGATTAAATGACTACTTGATCACGGCACAATCCTGGCACAATCCTGGCACAATCGATTACAAAATTAAACTAAACTATAACTCTACAAAAATAATTAGTGTTGATTTTATTAAGTGATGGTGCCCCCGCACGGATTCGAACCGCGGACCTATTGATTACAAATCAATTGCTCTACCAGCTGAGCTACAAGGGCATTCGTATCACTGAAGTTTTTAATGTTAAAAGTCAATTAAATCAACAATTAAAAGGTTTGGTTATCGAAATTTAATTCTCTTTTTTTGGCTTTGTAGCTTGTTGTAGACTATTTGTGACTAATCTGTCAGTTTGGCTGTTGGTCCGAGAGTTTGATATATAAATTCAAAAATTTTAATTATTGATTTCTTATTAGAGGATAAACCTTAGGATTTAGATATTTTAAGTTAGTTAATAATATCAAAACTAAGGTAACAAAACCAATTGAAAGTCCTAAATAAATTATAATCTTAAAGTCAAACATCCACATTAATTCAAAAATATTTTCTATTATAAATTTTGAACCAATCACAGCAAAGAATACTGCAATCAAAATTACAGATTTAAAGATAATGACGAATTCAATTAAAGATGAAAAAATAATTTGTTTTTTTGAAAAACCTAAAATTTTGAAAACCAAATTTTGATATTCCTTTACTTTTCCTTGAACCATAATTGCACTTGAAATTACGATTAAGCCTATAACAATTGTAATTGCTGAAATTAATGTAACCGCAATAAATACCTTATTTAAAACGGCTGTAACTTTTGATAAATAATCTGCAATTTTAATCATTGATAAACTTGGCATGATTTCAAGCATTTCAGTTTCATCAAACTTATTTGATCTAAATTTTGCAGTAGCCAAATACTCATGTGGAATATTTTTTGCAAATTGAGGGTTAAATAACATTGCAAAGTTGATACTTAAATCTCGATAATCGACTTCTCTAAAATTTACTACTTTCCCATCAATTTCACGTCCATAAACATTTAAAGTAAAGATATCACCTAACAGGATGTTAAAATCCTTAGCAACTTTTGAATCTAAAGATATTTGAAGTTGATTTGGCTTTGATAAATCCCACCATTCGCCATCTAAAATTAAGTTATCTCCAGGCACGTTTTCTACCCACGAAGATCTTCGTTCACTACCAATAACCCAGTAACTGTCATTATCTGGTTTAATATAAGTATTAGGATCAATACCGTTAATTTTTACTATACCAGATGAAACCATTGGTACAATTTCAATAGATGCACTTGGATCCATATTTAAAATACCTTGTTCAAATTTCTCTCTTTCTCCTTTTTGAATACCTACAAAGAAATAATCAGGTGCAATATCAGGAATAGATTTAGCAATTTCTCTTTGAAAATTTGTGCCAACTAAAGCTAAAGTTAATAACAAAGTAACGCCTAGACCAAGAGACATAACTGTAATAGGGGTTATACTTTTTGTCTGAGTAATATTTTTAATTGAAACTTTTAAAGAAATTATTGGACTAGATTTGAATTTTTTAAGAAAAAAAATGATTAATTTTGAAAGTAAGAAAAATACAATTAAACAAACAAAAAAAGCCACAAAGTAACCCAAGCTATAAGAAGGTTGTTCAGATCCAATAGTGAATAAAAAAATTAAGATAGATAATAAAAAAAAGCTTAGAACAACTGATCTCTTAGAATAAAAAAATTGAAGGTTTTGAAATACGTTTCTAAATAAATTAGAGGCTTTTACTTGATCTATAGAACTGATTGTTGGAATAGTAAAAATTACAAGAACTAACAAACCCACTAAAAATATTTTTAAAAAATTAAGTAATGAAAACACTGGATGAACATTCAATCCCAATCCATCAGATAGATATTTATCTACTATTGGTACAATTAAAAAACTTGATCCATAGGCAACTACAGTGATGATGAATAAAAGTATAAATAACTGAAGGTAATATAATGTTTTAATATTGCCTGAATAAAAGCCAACCGCCTTTCTTACAGCAATAGACATATTGTTTTGATTGATAAAAGAAAGTAGAGTATTTGCGACTCCAATGCCTGCAATTAACATTGCACTGATTGATACAAGAGATAAAAATTGAGAAAAATTATTAATTATTCTCTTTATTCCACTAGCAGAATTTTCAGGATATCTAAGCTTTACTTTTTGATCGTCTTTAAAAATTTCCTCAATTCGTTTTTCGATTTCTTCTGGATTATCTTTTTCGTTAAATTTTACTTTGTATTCATAGTTTAAAAAGCTTCCAATTCCATTTAGTTTCAAGATTTCTAATGTTTGTTTTCCCGCTAAAGCCCAATCTCCAAATGCAATAAATCCACTTACATCCGGTACTGATTTAATAATTCCAATTACTGTAAAGTTTTGATCTTGAACTTTTACCTTTTCATTAATTTTTATATTAAGGGTTTTTGATAAACTTTCATTGATAAGGATAGAATAAGGTTCTCTTTGCATTCTTTCATAAGCACCAATTGGCTCATAAACAACATTTCCATATAAAGGATAATTTTCATCCACAGTTTTAATTCTAGTAAATAATGATTTATTTTTTTCTCTCCCTGATGTTGAAAGCATAGTACTAAACTCAATCATTTGAGAAACAGTTGCAAATTCTTTAACTTGATTAACTAGATCTAAATCTCCTACATTACGATTGTAATCAATCTCTAAATCTCCACCTAAAAGTGCTTTGGCATTATCATTTAATTCTTTTTTAAGACTATCTTCAATTGTGAAAATAGCACTTAAGATAAAAAGACTTATAAATAGCGTAACAATGATACTAGATATTTTATAATAATTTCTGCTTAAGTCTTTTAAAGCATATTTTAAAATCAAACTAAATTCTGAAGGATTATTTAATTTTTCCATCTTTAATTTTTATTTTTCTTTTAGTTTTATTAGCAAGTTTAGTGTCATGAGTTACCATGATTAAAGAAGAGCCTTCTTCTTTTACATATTTAAATAAAATATTTGCAATCATAATAGAATTTTCAGTATCTAAGTTTCCAGTTGGCTCATCAGCTAAAATTAATTCTGGTTTCATTGCAATTGCTCTGGCGATAGCAACTCTTTGTTGCTCACCACCTGATAATTGACCTGGAAGATTATTAAAACGATGTTTCAAAGCAAAACGATCTAATAAAATCTTTGCTTCTTTATCTGGATTTTTAAAATTATTGAGCTCAAGTGTAAGTGCAACATTTTCAACCGCTGTATAATTAGGAATTAAATAAAACGACTGAAAAATTATTCCAATATTTTTCTTTCTAATCTCAGATACCTCATCTTCACTAAGACCTGTAATTTCTTGATCCTGGAAAATTATTTTACCTGAGTTAGGTTTCTCCAAACCCCCTATTAACATGATTAAACTTGTTTTTCCTGAGCCACTTTCCCCAACAACAGAAACAGTTTCTTTTTTCTTAATATTTAAATCAATATTCCTTAAAATATTGATATTATCTTTACCAGTTTGGTATTTAAGGTTTATTTTTTTTAATTTAAGAAGGGTACTCATGAGTAAAACTATATTTATAAAAATTTTAATAATCTTTCTAGTGCACATAAACGCAAGTGCAATAGAAAAGGTAGTTCTATTTGGTGATAGTTTGATGGCTGGATATGGATTACCTAAAGAACATCATTTATCAATAGTTTTAGAAAACAATCTTAAGAAAGCTGGTTTAAATATTGAAGTTATTAATGGAAGTGTTTCTGGAAGTACGTCATCAGGTGGATTGAATAGAGTTGATTGGAGTTTATCAGAACCAGGAATAGATTTAATGATTTTAGGATTAGGAGCTAATGATATGCTCAGGGGAATTCAGCCAGACGAAACAAAAAAAAATTTAGAACAAATAATAAATATTGCTAAAAATAAAAAAATTAAAATCATTTTAGCTGGTATGGTTGCACCAAGTACTATTGGAAAAAAATATAAAAAAGAGTTTGATGATATTTATCCGAAATTGTCAAAAAAATATAATTTACCTTTAATCCCATTTCTTCTTGAGGGAGTAGCACTTAATCCAAGCTTAAATCTAAAAGATGGAATTCATCCAAATAAAGAAGGGACCATCAAAATAAGTGAAACTATTAAAATAAGTATTATTAATATTTTAAATTAAATGAATAAATTTTTTAATTTGTCGGTTTCTTGTCGGTATGAACAATAATAAAAATAATTATATTTCTAATTTTTATTAAATTTTGATATTCTTTATTTGATTATGAGTGAAATTATAAAAAAAAAATCTCTAATTTTTTATTTTGTTATAGTTTTTATTGGAATATTTACAATACGGTATCAGCTTCATTTTGAAAATTTTTGGTTAGACGAAATGAATAGCTTTTGGGTAGCCGACCCTAGCTTATCATTAGAGGAAACAATTTTACGTCAAAAAAAATCAGATTTTCATAATCCTTTTTTATTTAATTTAATTTTAAAAGAATTTTTATACTTTACAGAATATGAGCCTAATACCGCTAGATTACTTCCTTTTTTTTTTGGTTCAATTTCTTTATTTTTTTTTGGAATACTTTCTTACTTTGTAAAAAAAGATAACTCTTTTTTACTAACAACTTTTTTAGCAAGTATTAGTATTTACATTATAAAGTATTCTCAAGAAGTAAGACCATATTCACTTCTGTTAATGTTAAGTATAATTAATATTTTTTTATATTGTTTCATTTCTGATAAAGTAATGAAAAATAAATTTAGCAGTTATTCAACAACATTTGCCTTTGTAATTATCTCTGTGTTAAATTACTCGACAAACCCATTTTCTTTAATAATTTTGTTCTCTCAAATTGCACATACGTTATTATTAATTTTTTACTTTAATAAAAAAAACAATCTAATAATTATTTCTTATTTACCAATTATTTTTCTCTATTTGTTATTTAACTATAATTACTTAATTTATCAAATTTCCTTTTCTAGTTATATGCTTTCCTCTGATTTAACTAATGTTGTTGATGGTTTGTATTTTCCAAGATTTTTTGGCTCAAAAATAATGGGATATATTTATTTATTTACTTTGTTTTTTTTAATATTTTATAATAGGAAAATAATAATTTTTAATAAAAATTATTCTTTACTAGTTTTAATTTTTATATTTTCATACCTACTTCCCTTTGCTTATGGTTTAATCAAAACACCTGTTTTACATGACAGATATATTATATTTATATTTATACCCGTATTAATATTAATATCATGTTTATCTAATGAAATAAGATCAAAGAAAATTAAATATTTTATAATTATATTTTTAATTGTCTCAAGTTTGTTTAATCATTACTTAGAAATTTTTGGGAGAAAAAATACTAAACCAGAATTTACTAATATGATAGAATACTTAAAAGAGTATAGTTCTGACAAAAATATTGTTATTAAAGAACTGTACCCAGATTCTGAATTAGTATTTAATTATATCAAGAATTTAGATGAGAATATTAAAAAGAATTTAAATATAATTAAATACGATAAAAATATACCTAAAAATGCAAATAGTTTTTGGTTCTTATGTTATAAACCTCATAAAAGTATTGATTGCAATGTTAAAGAGACAAAAAAATGGAAATTAAAAGAAGTCAAAAAAAAATATTTAGTTGAAGCAAAGTTATTTAAGTTGAACTAATTTTAATTTTTTAATGTAATGAAATACTATAGCAGCGCTATTTGAGATATTAAGACTTTCAATTTTATTATTAATTTTTATATTAACATTAAAATCCACATAATTATTTGTTTTTTGATTTATTCCTGATCCTTCTGAGCCAAATAATAGTATATTATTTCCTTTCCAACTTATGTCAGTAAAATCTTTTTTTGCTGTTGAGTCAAATCCATATACCCAAAAGTTATTTTCTCTTAAAAATTTAAGTGTAGTGTTAATATTTGATACTTTAAAAATATTAATATATTCTATACTGCCGCTACTAGATTTATACATTGATTTACTAACTTCTGGAAAATTTCTTTCTTTAACAATCAAGCCATCAATATCAAATGATACTGCGCTTCTTATTACTGATCCTATATTCCTTGGATCTGTTACACCTTGCAAACAAATTAAGTTAATATTATTTTTACCTTTAATAAAATCTTTTAAGTTTGGGTATTCTAATTTTTCAATTTCAGCAACAAAACCTTGATGCAAGATTTGTTCATTTTTACAATATTTATCAAGTTCTTTTTTTGTTTTGAAATAAACTTTTACATTCTTCAATAGATTTATATTTTGGTTTTCTCGATTTATAGTTTTTTTACTTTCCTCAGTTAAAAAAACTCTGAGCACCTTTCTTTTGGGGTTTTTAAGTGCTTCTGTCACCGGATGTTTTCCAACTATAAAATAATTTAAATTTGTCATTATTTATGCTGATTTTACTAAATTTTTTAATATTTTCTTGATATTTCTATTATTGCATTTGTTCAATAAAAATATATAAAACCACTGTTGTTTAAACGTTTAATTGAACAAGGGGTCGCTACCCCAAGATTAGGAGGGGTACCAAAGCGGTCAAATGGGGCGGGCTGTAAACCCGTTGACTTCGGTCTTCGAAGGTTCGAATCCTTCCCCCTCCACCATTCATTTAAAAAATTTAGATAACTTGGAGAATTAACTTGGTTACGCGGGTGTAGTTCAATGGTAGAACGCTAGCCTTCCAAGCTGGATGTAAGGGTTCGATTCCCTTTACCCGCTCCAAAATATTAAAAATTAAAATGAGGTGAAATAGTAATGTCGAAAGAAAAATTTAATAGGTCAAAACCACATTGTAACATAGGTACAATTGGGCATGTTGACCATGGTAAAACAACTTTAACAGCCGCAATTACAAAAGTATTATCAGAAACTGGTGGCGCTCAATTTACAGCTTATGATCAGATTGATAAAGCTCCAGAGGAAAAAGAGAGAGGTATAACAATATCTACTGCGCACGTAGAATATGAAACTGAAAAAAGACATTACGCCCATGTTGACTGTCCTGGTCACGCTGATTACGTAAAAAATATGATAACTGGTGCTGCACAAATGGATGGTGCTATTTTAGTGGTAAATGCTGCTGATGGACCTATGCCACAGACTAGAGAACATATTTTATTAGCTAGACAAGTTGGTGTTCCAGCGATCGTAGTATTTTTAAACAAAGTTGATCAAGTTAAAGATAAAGAACTTATTGAACTTGTTGAGGAAGAAATAAAAGAACTTTTAACATCATACAAATTTCCAGGAGACAAAACTCCAATCATAAAAGGATCTGCTTTAGCGGCGGTTGAAGGCAAGGATGAGGAAATTGGGAAAAAAGCTATTATGGAGTTAATGAAAGCTGTTGACGAACATATTCCGCAACCTGATAGACCAAAAGATAAACCTTTTTTAATGCCTGTTGAAGATGTTTTTTCAATTTCAGGTAGAGGTACCGTTGTAACTGGTCGGGTTGAACAAGGCGTTGTAAAGACTGGTGAAGAAATTGAAATTATTGGAATAAGAGACACAAAAAAAACTGTTTGTACAGGAGTTGAGATGTTCAGAAAAATTTTAGACACTGGTGAGGCTGGAGATAATATTGGTGCTCTTTTAAGAGGTGTAGAAAGAACAGATGTAGAAAGAGGACAAGTTTTGGCAAAACCAGGCTCAGTCACACCGCATACTGAATTTGAAGCTCAAGCGTATGTTTTAAAAAAAGAGGAAGGTGGAAGACACACACCGTTCTTTACTAAATATAGACCTCAGTTTTATTTTAGAACTACAGACGTAACTGGTGAGGTTGAATTGCCTTCAGGTACTGAAATGGTTATGCCAGGAGATGATGCTAAGTTTACTGTAAAATTAATTACACCAATTGCTATGAGTGAAAAATTAAATTTTGCTATTCGTGAAGGAGGCAAAACGGTAGGTGCAGGAGTAGTAACAAAAATTATAAAATAAGCTACCACATAGGAGTGTAGCTCAATTGGTAGAGCGCCGGTCTCCAAAACCGGAGGTTGTGGGTTCAAGTCCCTCCGCTCCTGCCAGATTTATAGGAAATTATGAAAAACCCAATTAAATTTTTACAGGAAGTAAAACAAGAAGCTTTTAAGGTTACTTGGCCTACTGGTAAAGAAACTTTGCAGGGTACACTTATGGTTGCAGCAATGGCTATAATTGCTTCAATTTTTTTTTTACTTCTTGATCAGCTTTTTCAATATATTTTGGGATTAATTTTAAAAATAGGTTTTTGATGAAAAATTGGTACATAGTGCAGTCTCATTCAAGCTTCGAAAACAAGGTAGCTCAATTAATTAAGGAAGAAGCTGATAAAGCTAAAATATCAGATAAAATCGAGGAAATTGTTGTTCCTACTCATGATGTTACTGAGGTAAAAAGGGGAAAAAGAATACAAAGAAAAAAAAAGTATTTTCCAGGATATGTGTTAATAAAAAGCGAAATGGATAATAATATTTACCATATGATAAAAGGTATAAAAAAAGTTAGTGGGTTTCTAGGAACCAAAGGTATTCCTGTGCCAGTGTCTGATATAGAAATAGAAAAAATACTTGGCCAAATGAAAGACGGAGTTGCGCAGCCAAAATCAACTATTGATTATTCAATAGGAGAAAAAGTTCAAGTTGTTGATGGTCCTTTTGCATCGTTCTCTGGTTTAATAGAAGATATAGATGAAGATAAACTTCGTGTTAAGGTATCAGTTTCTATTTTTGGCAGACCAACACCTGTAGATTTAGAATTTAACCAAATAGAGAAGGCTAGCTAATGGCTAAAAAAGAAATAAGTGGATATGTAAAATTACAAATTAAAGGAGGACAAGCTAATCCCGCACCTCCTGTTGGTCCAGCTTTAGGACAAAGAGGAATAAATATAATGGAATTTTGTAAAGCTTTTAATGATAAAACAAAAAATTTTATGGGTAAACCAGTGCCTGTAATTATTACTGTTTATAAAGATAAAAAATTTGATTTTATAATCAAATCACCACCAGCATCTCATTTTATAAAGGAAGCAGCAAAATTAAAAAGTGGATCACAAGAACCAGGAAGAAATATTGTGGCGTCTATAACTAGAAAACAAGCGGAAGAAATTGCACAAAAAAAAATGCAAGATTTGAATGCCCACGATATTGATGAGGCTATCAAGATTATATCCGGATCGGCTAGATCAATGGGAATTGAGGTAAAAGATTAATGAAGTCAAAAAGATTCAAAGAGTTACCAGAAAAAACTAATCTTAACAAATCGGAAGCTATAAATAATTTGTTACCAGTTATAAAAAACAATTGTACTGCAAAATTTGACGAGTCTATTGATTTAAGTATTAGAATTAATAATAAGCAGAAGAAAAACGAAATAAATATTAGAACTGCTGTTAATTTACCTAGTGGAAGTGGAAAAAAAATAAAAGTTGCAGTAGTCGCTGAAGAAATTAAGCATAAAGATGCTAAAGATGCTGGCGCAGATATCATAGGCGCAGATGATTTGATTGAAAAAATAAAAAATGGGGAACTAAATTTTGAAAAATTAATTTGTACAACATCGATGATGATAAAATTATCAAAACTTGGAAAAATTTTAGGTCCCAAAGGACTTATGCCAAATCCAAAGCTAGGAACAGTCACTGATGATATCTCTAAAGCTGTAAAAAATGCTAAGGCTGGTCAAATAGAACTTAAAAATGATAAAGATGGTAATATTGGTTTAAGTTTTGGAAAAAAAACTTTTTCAGATGAAAATTTAATTAAAAATTTTAATGCCGTTATAGACACACTTGATAAAGAGAAATCTAGTTTAACTGTGAAAGGTGATTTAATAAGAAATATTTTTGTAACTTCTACAATGGGTGTTTCATATAAAGTTAAACTAGGGAAAAATATATAGATATGATCAGTAAAGAAAAAAAACAATTATATATTAAAGAAATGACGACACAATTTGATAAATCTGAAGCTGTTATCGTGGCACACTATCAAGGTTTAACAGTAAAACAATTAGATGATCTAAGGGCAAAAATGCGAGAAAATGGTATTCAATTTAAGATTACAAAAAATAGAATCACTAAACTCGCACTAGAAAAAACTAGATGTAAAGACTTGTCCAATCTTTTCAAAGGACCCACAGCAGTAGCATTATCTTCCGATGCGATTACATCTGCAAAAATATTAACTAATTTTTCAAAAGAAAATAATAATTTAAAAATACTTGGTGGAATCATGGGCAATGATGTTTTAGATGTTGCTGGAGTTAAAAATGTTGCAACTCTACCATCACTCGAAGAGGCAAGAGCTAAAATTGTAGGAATATTGCGCTCTCCAGGTCAAAAAATAGCAAGTATTTTACTTGCGCCAGCCTCAAAAATCGCTATTTTAGCGCTCGAAAAATCAAAAAAATAACCTTGGATAAATCATGGCAGACTTAAATAAAATCATTGACGAACTATCAAATTTGACTGTTGTTGAAGCAGCAGAACTATCTAAACAGCTAGAGGAAAAATGGGGAGTAACAGCAGCGGCAGCTGTAGCAGCACCTGCAGCAGCAGCAGCGGCACCAGTTGAAGAGAAAGATGAATTCACTATAGTTTTAGCTTCAGCAGGAGATAAGAAAATAAACGTAATTAAAGAAGTTAGAGCAATTACTACACTAGGACTAAAAGAAGCAAAAGATTTAGTCGAAGCGGCTCCAAAAGAAATTAAATCAGGTGTTAATAAAAAAGATGCTGAAGAGATAAAGAAAAAACTCGAAGAAGCCGGCGCAAAAGTAGAACTTAAGTAATAAAAATTTTAAATAGGCTGTTAATTTAATTATTAGCAGTTAGGAATAGATGCAATTATCTTTTACTAAAAAGAAAAATATAAGAAAAAATTTCGGTAAATTAAAAGAAGGTTTGTCCATACCAAATCTTATAGAAGTACAAAAAAATTCATACAAACAGCTTACGGAATTCAAGGAAAATATTGATCAACAATTTATTAAAGGTTTTGATAGAGTTTTTAAAAGTATTTTTCCCATCGAAGATTTAAATGATAAAGCAACTCTGGAGTATGTAAGTTATAAGTTGGAAAAACCAAAATTTGATGTTGAAGAATGTATACAAAGAGGGCTTACTTATTCATCAGCACTGAAATGTAACTTACGACTTGTTGTTTATGAAATAAACCAAGAAAATAATACAAAAGACATTTTATCTGCAAAAGAACAAGAAGTTTATATGGGAGAAGTTCCTATGATGACTAACAGTGGAACTTTTATAACTAATGGAGTTCAAAGAGTAGTTGTTAACCAAATGCACAGAAGCCCTGGAGTATTTTTTGATCACGATAAAGGAAAATCCCACGCTAGCGGTAAATTACTCTTTAATTGCAGAGTAATTCCTAACAGAGGTTCGTGGCTAGACTTCGAATATGACGTAAAAGACTTATTGTATTTTAGAGTTGATAGAAAAAAGAAAATTTTAATATCCTCATTACTTTTAGCTTTAGGATTCAATAAATCTGACATGGTTAATGAGTTTTATGAAAAAGAAATTTACAATTTTGATGTAAAATCTAAAAAATGGAAAACTAAATTTAACCCTGAAAATTATAAATCTAAAAATTTTTCAGAAGAAATCATTGATGCAAAAACAAATAAATTGATAATTAAAAAAGGAGAAAAAATTAATTTTTTAAAAGCTAAAAAATTACATGAAGAAGGTTTAAAAGAAATTTATGTTTCTAGTCAGTATCTTTATGGAAAATATTTAATCAAACAATTTGTTATTGGTGAAGATAATTTTAAAATTGGTACAGAGTTAAATGAAACTATAATTGACAAGGTTATTGAATCGAATATTACAATTCTAGAAACAGCATATACAAATTCTATTAACAAAGGTCCGTATTTATTACAAAGTATATTTAATGATAAGAATGAAACTAAAAACGAGGCAATCAATGAAATCTATAAAGTATTGAGACCCGGTGAACCACCAACTATTGAAATTGCATCTCAAATATTTAATAATTTATTTTTTAGTTCAGTTAGATATGACTTATCTGACGTTGGAAGAGTAAAACTTAATTCAAGACTAAATCTTGATTGTTCTGATAAAATTACAATTCTGAGAAATGATGACATTATTTCTATAATCAAAAAAATGCTTGATCTAAGAGATGGTAAGGATGAGGTAGATGATATAGATCATTTAGGCAACAGAAGAGTTCGATCAGTTGGTGAGTTAGTGGAAAATCAAGCAAGAATAGGTGTTTATAGGATGGAGAGAGCTATTAAAGAAAAAATGACAACATTAGATGTTGAGTCTGCCATGCCTCAAGATTTAATTAATGCAAAACCTTTAACAATTTCATTAAAAGATTTTTTTGCAACTTCCCAACTTTCTCAGTTTATGGACCAAACAAATCCTTTATCAGAAATTACACATAAAAGAAGAGTTTCCGCTTTAGGACCTGGTGGATTAACAAGAGAGAGAGCAGGTTTTGAAGTAAGAGATGTCCATCCAACACATTATGGTAGAATTTGTCCAATTGAAACACCAGAAGGACCTAACATTGGATTAATAAATAGTTTATCAACTTATTCTAAAATTAATAAGTATGGCTTCATTGAGTCACCATACAGGAAAGTAATTGATGGCGTAGTTCAAGAGAAAATAGAATACTTATCTGCTATGGAAGAAACTAAGTATACTATAGCACAAGCAAATTCGAAAATTGATAAAAATGGAAAACTAAATGAAGACCTAGTATCGAGTAGACAAAACTTAAATTTTATTTTATCAAAACCTGAAAACATTGACTATATAGATGTATCTCCAAAGCAATTGGTTTCTGTTGCTGCATCACTAATACCTTTCTTAGAAAATGACGATGCAAATAGGGCATTAATGGGATCTAATATGATGAGACAAGCTGTTCCTTTGCTCAAACCTGAGTCTCCATTAGTGGGCACCGGAATTGAAAGCGATGTAGCACTAGACTCTGGAGTAACAATAGTTGCAAAAAGAGATGGTGTAGTAGACAAGATTGATGGTAAAAGAATAGTCATAAAGGCTATTGGTGAAACAGACTATTCAAAGTCAGGTGTTGACATATACAATTTGCAAAAATTTAAGAGATCAAACCAGAATACTTGTATCAATCAAAAACCTTTAGTTAGAGTAGGGGATAAAGTTAAAAATGGAGATATTATAGCTGATGGACCATCCACGAAAATTGGAGAACTTGCACTTGGTAAAAATGTAACAGTAGCTTTTATGCCATGGCAAGGTTATAATTTTGAGGATTCAATTTTAATCTCTGAAAGATGTGTTACTGATGATGTTTTTACTTCTGTTCATATAGAGGAATATGAAGTTATGGCAAGAGACACAAAACTTGGCGAAGAAGACATTACGAGAGATATACCAAATGTTAATGAAGAGGCTTTAAAAAATTTAGACGAATCTGGAATAGTTTATATTGGAGCAGAAGTTAAGCCTGGAGATATTTTAGTCGGAAAAGTTACACCAAAAGGTGATACAGCATCAGGACCAGAAGAAAAGTTACTACGATCTATTTTTGGCGAAAAAGCTATTGATGTTACGGATACATCTTTAAAAATGCCAAGTGGAAGTGGTGGAACAGTTATAGATGTAAGAGTTTTTAACAGACATGGTATTGAAAAAGATGAGAGATCAATAACAATTGAAAGAGCAGAAATTGATCTTGTTCAACAAGACAGAATTGTTGAAGAGGAGATATTAAACAGAAGTATAAAGCAAAGAGCTTTACAAATTTTAAACGGCTATAAACTTACAAAAAAAGTAAAAAATTTAAATCAAGGTGATGAAATTAATCAAGATAATATTTCATTATTATCAAGCACAGATATTTTCAAAATTGATTTAAACGATATAAAAAAAAATGAAATTCTTAGTAAGCTTAATGATCAATATGACAAAGCAAGTCTTGATATTAAGGAAAGATTTGAAGATAAAGTATTGAAAATCAGGCAAGGTGATGATCTTTTGCCGAGCGTAATGAAAATGGTAAAAGTATTTGTTGCAATTAAAAGAAGACTAAGACCTGGTGATAAAATGTCTGGAAGACATGGTAATAAAGGTGTTGTAAGTAAAATAGTTCCTGTTGAGGATATGCCCTATAGACAAAACGGTAAACCAGTTGACATAGTATTAAATCCTCTTGGTGTCCCTAGTCGGATGAATGTTGGTCAAATACTAGAGACACATTTAGGATGGGCATGCACTGAATTAGGTGAAAAATTAAAATCACTAATTTTTGAAAATCAAAAAAAATTAGAATTAAACTCAAAAATCAGGGAATTTTTAAAATCAATTTATGGACAAGAAATTCTTGGTGACTCAATTGAAAAATTATCAAAAAATGAATTTTCTGATTTATGTGAAAATCTTATGAACGGTGTTCCTATTTCAACACCTGTTTTTGATGGAGCTAAAGAAAAAGATGTTACAGAAATGCTAGATTTAGCAAAACTACCAAAGTCTGGTCAAACTGAACTTTGGGATGGAAGAACAGGAGAAAAATTTGATAGAAATGTAACTGTTGGAACAATCTATATGCTTAAACTTCACCACTTAGTAGAAGATAAGATACACGCTAGATCTACAGGTCCTTACAGTTTAGTTACTCAACAACCACTTGGTGGAAAAGCACAGCTGGGAGGGCAAAGATTTGGAGAAATGGAAGTTTGGGCCTTAGAAGCATATGGAGCATCCTATACTTTACAAGAGATACTAACAGTTAAATCTGATGACGTAGCGGGCAGAGTCAAAGTATATGAAACAATAGTGAAAGGCGAAGAAAATTTTGAGTCTGGAATACCAGAATCATTTAACGTTCTGGTTAAAGAAATCAAATCTTTGGCTTTAAATGTAGAATTAAATTAACTATGAAAAAATTTATTTTATTAATTACTTTATCTTTACCCTCTATAGCAAATTCGGAAGATCTAATAAAAATAGGTGAAGATATTTTTTACAATAAAGAAGCTTGTATTAATTGCCATATACTGAATGCTGCAGATGGTGGTCAAAACAATCTTTCAAAACAGCATGTTATTAATATAGTAACTAATGGATATGGCGTTATGCCAGCTTATAAAGATAAATTATCAAAAAAAGAAATAGAAGCAGTATCAATTTTTGTTTCAACTGAGGGCAAAAATTGGAAAAATAAACTCAGCTCATTTGTACAATAATTATGAAAAAAGATTTAAGTAATATTTTTAAAAGCACTGAGATTTCAGATGCACAGAATTTTAATAGTATAAAAATCTCTCTTGCAAGTCCTGAAAAAATTAGATCTTGGACTTATGGAGAAATAAAAAAACCAGAAACTATAAATTACAGAACTTTCAGACCAGAAAAAGATGGCTTATTTTGTGCAAGAATTTTTGGACCAATAAAAGATTACGAATGTCTTTGTGGAAAATACAAGAGAATGAAGTTCAGAGGAATAATTTGTGAAAAATGTGGTGTCGAAGTAACCAAATCTAATGTAAGACGAGAAAGAATGGGTCATATAAATCTTGCAACTCCAGTTGCACACATATGGTTCTTAAAATCACTACCTAGCAGAATATCTTTGGCTGTTGACATGAAATTAAAAGAAGTTGAGAGAGTTTTGTATTTTGAAAATTTTATCGTAATAGAGCCTGGTTTAACCGGTCTTAAAAAAAACCAGTTATTATCTGAGGAAGAATTGATTAAATTTCAAGACGAGTTTGGAGATGAATCATTTACCGCAGGAATAGGTGCTGAGGCTATTTTAGAAATTTTAAAATCTATTGATCTTGAAAAAGAGAAAGATGTATTAGTAAAAACGATAAATGAGACAAAATCAAAAGTAGCTGAAGAAAGATCAATTAAACGTTTAAAACTTATAGACTCATTTATTAAAACAGGGAATAAGCCTGAATGGATGATACTTACCGTTATACCTGTCATACCACCGGAATTAAGACCATTAGTTCCATTAGATGGAGGTAGATTTGCGACTTCAGATTTAAACGATTTATATAGAAGAGTCATAAATAGAAATAATCGTTTGAAAAGATTAATGGATTTAAAAGCACCAGATATTATCGTAAGAAATGAAAAAAGAATGTTGCAAGAATCAGTAGATGCATTATTTGACAATGGAAGAAGAGGAAGAGTAATCACTGGTACTGGTAAAAGACCACTTAAATCTTTAGCAGAAATGCTTAAAGGTAAACAAGGAAGGTTTAGACAAAACCTTTTAGGTAAAAGAGTAGATTACTCTGGAAGATCTGTAATTGTTGTTGGTCCTGATTTGAAACTTCATGAATGTGGATTGCCAAAAAAAATGGCATTAGAGTTATTTAAACCTTTCTTGTATGCGAGATTAAATAAGCTGGGGTTAGCTTCGACTATTAAGCAAGCTAAAAAATTAGTTGAAAGGGAGACTAACGCGGTTTGGGATGCACTTGAACTTATTGTCAGAGAACATCCGGTAATATTAAATAGAGCACCAACTTTACACAGACTTGGTGTTCAAGCATTCGAACCAAAATTAATAGAGGGCGATGCAATTGAATTACACCCATTAACTTGTGCTGCATTTAATGCAGATTTCGATGGTGATCAAATGGCAGTGCATATACCTTTGAGTTTAGAAGCACAACTTGAAGCCAGAGTTTTAATGATGTCTACAAATAATATTTTAAGCCCATCTAATGGAAAGCCTATAATCGTACCAAGCCAAGATATGATATTGGGAATTTATTATCTATCTTTAGCTCCATATCAAGAAAAGACTATTGAAGGATACTTTGTTAATACATCTGAAATTGAACAAGCCTTAGAATCTGGAAGTATAAAAATTCACTCAAGAATTATATCAAGATTTGAAACAGTGGATGAAAATGGTGAAAGTAAATTTGAAAAACACACAAGTACTGTTGGAAGATTTTTATTAGCAAATCTTTTACCAAAAAATAAAGATATTACTTTTAGTTTAATTGATAGGGTTTTACCGAAAAAAATTGTATCTGAAATAATTGATATGGTATTCAGGTTCACTGGTCAAAAAAATACAGTTATATTTTGTGACAAATTAAAAGATTTAGGTTTTAAGCATGCATTTAAGGCTGGTATATCTTTCGGTAAAGATGATTTAATAATTCCTGAAAGCAAAGAGACATTAATTGATGAAACAAAAAAATTAATCAAAGACTATGAAAATCAATATTCAGAGGGTTTAATCACAAGAGGTGAAAAGTATAATAAAGTTGTAGACGCTTGGTCAAAATGTACAGATAAAGTTGCATCTGAGATGATGAAGGGTATTTCAGCTACAGAAAAAACTGATAAAGGACTTAATATAAATTCAGTATTTATGATGGCAGACTCTGGAGCCAGAGGTTCTGCTGCACAAATGAAACAGTTAGCTGGCATGAGGGGTCTTATAGCAAAGCCATCAGGAGAAATCATTGAATCACCGATTACTTCAAACTTCAAAGAAGGATTAACTGCCCTTGAATATTTTAATTCTACGCACGGTGCTAGAAAAGGTCTTGCAGATACAGCTCTAAAAACAGCTAATTCTGGGTATTTGACTAGAAGATTATGTGACGTAGCTCAAGATTTAACAATAACAAAAAAAGATTGCGCTTGTAAAAACAAAGAAAGTATAACTTTATCGGAAATTATTGAGGGTGGAAATATTATTGTAAGTTTATCAGAAAGATCATTGGGTAGAGTAGTTGCAGATAATGTCAAAAATCCAATAACGGGAGAAATAATAATTAAAAAAGATGAAATGATAGATGAAGCAGGTTGTGAAAAAATAGATGCCGCTGGAGTAAAAGCTATAAATGTATACTCAGTAATAACTTGTGGATCTAAAGAGGGTGTCTGCGCGATGTGTTATGGAAGAGATCTTTCTAGAGGGATAATGGTAAATGTAGGCGAAGCTATCGGAATGATTTCTGCACAGTCAATAGGTGAGCCTGGTACACAATTAACAATGAGAACATTTCACGTTGGTGGTACTGCTCAGATTAAACAGGAATCACAAATTGTAGTTAAAAATGATGGTGTATTAAAAATAATTAATACAAACTTACTAGAAGATTCTAAAAAAAATCAGATAGTTATGGGAAGAAATACCCAGTTATCCCTCGAAGATGAAAAGGGAATGCAAATAGCAATTTATAAAGTTCCGTATGGATCAAAACTTTTTTTCAAAAATGGAGATAAAATAAAAAAGAATTCAAAAGTTTGTGAATGGGATCCATATACAACCCCAGTTATTGCTGAAAAAAGTGGTATTGCAAATTTTGTAGACCTAATTGATGGAGTTTCCATTTCAGAAACTCAAGATGATACTACAGGTATATCATCTAAATCTGTTATTGATTGGAGGTCACAATCAAAGAATACTGAATTAAAACCTAGAATTACCTTAAGAGATGAGAAAGGAAATGTTATTAAAAAAGCAGATGATAATGAAGCAAGATATTATCTTGTCCCAGATTCTATTTTATCTGTAAAAGATGGTCAAAAGATTAGTGCTGGGGATGTAATTGCAAGATTGCCAAAAGAAACCTCTAAGACAAAGGATATAACTGGTGGCTTACCAAGAGTTGCTGAATTATTCGAGGCAAGAAAAGCCAAAGACAGTGCAATAATCGCAGAAAATGATGGTAAAGTGATGTTTGGAAAAGAAGTGCGAGGAAAACAAAAGGTATCAATTGTTTCTGAGTCTGGCGAAACTTCAAATTATTTAATACCAAAAGGTAAACATATAAATTTTAATCCAGGTGAAGAAATTAAAAAGGGTGAATATTTGTTAGATGGCCAACCATTACCACATGATATTTTAAGAATTCTTGGTATTAAAGAATTAACAGAATATTTTGTTAACCAAGTACAAGAAGTTTATAGACTACAAGGCGTTATTATTAATGACAAACACATAGAAACTATTTTAAGACAAATGCTTAAAAAAGTTGAAATAAAAAACTCAGGGGACTCAGAATATTTACCTGGTGAAATTATAGATAGATTTAAATTAGATACCTTAAATGAGGAATTAGTTAAAAATGGCAAAAAACCTGCCACAGGTGAGAGAGTCTTGATGGGTATAACTAAGGCATCATTACAAACAGAATCCTTTATATCTGCTGCATCATTCCAAGAAACTACTAGGGTTCTTACTGACGCTGCAATAAGAGGTAAGGTAGACACTCTAACTGGTTTGAAAGAAAATGTAATTGTAGGAAGACTAGTTCCAGCGGGCACTGGCTCAATTAAAAACAAATGGAATAAAAAAGCACTTGTTGATGACCAAAAATTTTTATCCGAACAAGAAAAGATAGATCAGCCTGAAACCCCCTCAAATCCTTAATAATATACCTTTTTTTTTATTGTTTTAATTTGACAAATTTAAAAACTATAGTATTTTCACCAAGATTTTGGTTGGATAGTAGTGCTAACTAGGTACTAAACGCGACCACAGATTTTAGACTGCATTTAAATTCTTCCATTATCAATTTAATATTATGCCAACGATAAACCAACTGTTGAAAAAAAGAAGAACTAGGCCTAAAGCTAGGGACAGAGTTCCTGCGCTTGAAAAATCACCTCAAAAAAGAGGTGTTTGTTTAAAAGTTTATACAACTACACCCAAAAAACCAAATTCAGCATTAAGAAAGGTCGCGAGAGTAAGATTATCAAATGGTCATGAGGTAACTTCATATATCCCAGGTGAAGGTCATAATTTACAAGAACACTCAGTTGTTCTTATTAGGGGAGGAAGAGTAAAAGATTTACCAGGTGTTCGTTATCATATTCTAAGAGGTAATTTAGACACCCAAGGCGTTACATCGAGAAAACAACAAAGATCTAAATACGGCGCAAAGAAGGGTAAATAACTATGTCTCGTAAAAAAAGTTCTAAAAAAAAAATTATAGCATTAGACGCCAGGTATAAATCTGCAATAATTCCAAAATTAATTAATTCTTTAATGTATGATGGTAAAAAAACAATTGCTGAAAAAATCATTTATGATGCTATTGACAAAATTAAATCAAAATCAAAAGACGAACCTATAACAGTATTTAATCAAGCTATTACAAATATAAAACCAACTGTTGAAGTTAGATCAAGAAGAGTAGGTGGTGCAACTTATCAAGTTCCAGTTGAAGTAAAATCAAAAAGGTCACAAGCATTAGCAATTAGGTGGTTAATAGATGCATCAAGAAAAAGAAAAGATAAAAAGATGTCTGATAAAATTTTTAATGAAATATATGATGCGTATCAAAATAGAGGATCAGCAATAAAGAAAAAAGAAGATACACATAAAATGGCAGAGTCGAACAAAGCCTTTGCTCACTTCAGATGGTAATAAAATGACAAGAACACACTCTTTAGATAAATACAGAAATATTGGCATCATGGCTCATATAGATGCTGGTAAAACTACTACAACTGAAAGAATATTATATTATACAGGTAAAAGTCACAAAATTGGTGAGGTACACGATGGAGCAGCTACGATGGATTGGATGGAGCAAGAACAGGAAAGAGGTATTACTATCACTTCTGCTGCTACTACATGTTTTTGGAATGATCATAGAATTAATATTATAGATACACCAGGTCACGTAGATTTTACAATTGAAGTTGAAAGATCTTTAAAAGTACTTGATGGTGCAGTTGCTGTTTTTGATGGTGTTGCAGGAGTTGAGCCACAATCTGAAACTGTATGGAGACAGGCTGATAAATACAAAGTTCCTAGAATTTGTTTTGTTAATAAACTCGATAGAACTGGAGCAGATTTTTTCAGATGTGTCGATATGATAAAAGAAAGACTTGGTGCAAAACCTTTGGTAATGCAAATTCCTATTGGCATAGAAGCTTCGTTACAAGGAGTTGTTGATCTTGTTAAAATGAAAGCAATTGTTTGGAAAAATGAGGACTTAGGCGCAGAGTGGGAAGAAAAAGATATCCCTGCTGATTTAAAAGAAATTACAGATAAGTATAGACAAGAATTAGTTGAAACTGCAGTTGAGCAAGATGAAAAATTAATGGAGAGTTATCTAAACGGTGAAGAGATAAAAGTAGAAGACTTAAAAAAATGTATTAGAAAAGGTTGTTTAAACTTTAATTTTGTTCCTGTTTTAACTGGTTCTGCTTTCAAAAACAAAGGTGTACAACCTTTATTGGACGCAGTAGTAGATTATTTACCTAGTCCAGTTGACATTGGTTCAATTCAAGGCACCAAACCAAACTCAGAGGAACATATTGAAATGAAATTTGAAGATAATGCTCCATTCTCAGCATTAGCTTTCAAAGTTGCAAATGATCCTTTTGTAGGTTCACTGACTTTTATAAGAATCTATTCTGGTACTGTTAAATCTGGAACTGGAATTTATAATACTTCTAGAGATAAAGAGGAAAGAGTTGGCAGAATGTTGTTAATGCATGCAAATTCAAGAGAGGATATCAAAGAAGCTAATGCGGGCGATATTGTTGCTTTAGCAGGTTTAAAATATACAATTACTGGCCATACTTTAGCAAATGAAGATAAGCCAGTACTTCTTGAGCCTATGGAATTTCCAGATCCTGTGATTGAAATAGCAGTTGAGCCTAAAACAAAAGGCGATCAAGAAAAAATGGGTGAAGCTTTGGGTAGATTGGCAAAAGAAGATCCATCATTTAGGGTTACATCTGATGAGGAATCAGGTCAAACTATAATAAAAGGTATGGGTGAACTTCACCTTGATATTATCGTAGATAGAATGAAAAGAGAGTTTAAAGTCGAAGCAAATATCGGTGCACCTCAAGTTGCATATAGAGAAACAATTTTAAAGGGTTCTGAATTTGACTATACACATAAAAAACAAAGTGGAGGTGCTGGTCAATTCGCTAGAGTAAAATTATCAATTGAACCTCTTGAGCCTGGAAAGGGTAGAGAAGTAGAAAGCAAAATCAAAGGCGGTGCTATTCCTAAAGAGTTTATTCCTGGTGTTGAAAAAGGCATTGAGAGTGTTTCAGATTCTGGAATTTTGGCCGGTTTCCCGATAATTGATTACAAAGTAACAATTTTAGATGGATTACATCACGACGTTGATTCTAGTGTTTTAGCTTTTGAGCTAGCGTCTAGACAATGCTTTAAAGAGGCATGTAACAGAGCAACTTTAAAATTATTAGAACCAATAATGAGAGTTGAGGTCGTTACACCCGAAGATTATATGGGTGATGTTATTGGAGATTTAAATAGTAGAAGAGGACAGATAAACACTCAAGAACAACGAGGTAATGCTACTGTTATAACTGCAATGGTGCCTTTAGCAAATATGTTTGGTTACATTAATGCATTAAGATCAATGTCTCAAGGTCGAGCACAATATTCAATGTTTTTTGATCATTATGATAAAGTTCCTCAAAATGTTCAGGATGAGGTAACAAAGAAGACAGGATCGTAAAAAATGGAAAAACAAAATATCAGAATCAAATTGAGGGCTTATGATAACAAAGTATTAGACCAATCAACTGAGGAAATAGTTAATACAGTTAAAAGGACTGGTGCAAATATTAAAGGCCCAATCCCTTTACCAACCAAAATTGAAAGATACACAGTTTTGAGATCACCTCACATAGATAAAAAAAGCAGAGAACAATTTGAGACAAGAACTCATAAAAGACTAATAGACATTATTGAGCCAACACCCCAAACTGTAGAAGCACTTATGAAATTAGATTTGGCCTCTGGTGTAGATGTGGAGATTAAAATTTAATGATTGAAATCGGATTAATTGGTAAAAAAATTGGGATGACTAGAGAATTTTATAAATCTGGCCAATCAGTTCCTGTAACAGTTATAAAATTTGACAAAGGAAGAGTAATACACTTAATTTCCAAGGAAAAAAATGGTTACAATGCTGTTCAAATTGGTTTTGGAAAAATAAAAAATTCAAAATTGTCTAAACAAATGAAAGGTTACTTTGCAAAAAAAAATACTGAGCCAAAGAAAATATTAAAGGAGTTCAGAGTAGAAAGCTTAGAAAATTTTAAAGAGGGAAATGAAATAGGTATAGAAATATTTAAAGATGCGAAATTTGTTGATATTAGATCAAAAACAATTGGAAAAGGCTTTGCTGGTGCAATGAAAAGACACAATTTTGCAGGTTTAAGAGCATCTCACGGTGTATCAATATCACATAGAGCACATGGTTCAACGGGACAAAACCAAGATCCGGGTAAAGTATTTAAAAACAAAAAAATGGCTGGTCATATGGGCGATAAAAATAGAACAATGCAAAATATAGAAATTATCAAATCTGATGAGGAAAATAATTTATTATATTTAAAAGGCTCAATACCAGGTTCAAAAAATACTCAAGTAATAGTTAAGGAGTCAGTTAAGAATGTTCGCAAACTTACTATGATTGAAAAAATTGAGAAATTTGAAAAATTAAAAAAAATTCCAGATAAAAAGAAGAAATAAAATGAAAATAGATAAAATTAGCTTGGATGGAAAAAAAACTTCAATTGAGGTTAATGATGATATTTTCTCATCTAAAATAAACGATATATTAATTAGTCAAGTTATTTACAAAACAAATGCAAATTACAAAGGAAGAAAAGCTAAAACTAAACAAAAAAATGAAATTATTGGTTCCACCTCTAAAATTTATGCTCAGAAAGGCACAGGTAATGCCAGACACGCTAGTAGAAAAGCTCCTTTATTTGTTGGTGGAGGTGTCGCTCATGGTCCAAAGGGCGAAAGTAAATATAAAAAAAGAAAATTGAATAAGAATGAAAAAAAACTAGGTATTGCTTCAATATTAACAAAAAAATACAAACTTAATGATTTGATCATTTTTAATGATTTTTCTAAAGAAATTAAAAAAACAAAGGAGATGAACCTAATTCTAAAGAAATTTCACGCTATCGATAGCATTCTCATATTAGACAAGCCTTCCAAAAACAATATTGATAAAGCTGTCAGAAATATACCAAATGTTAAATGTACTGATGTAAACCATTTTAGTGCTTTTGATATTGTTAAATACAAAAAAATAATTTTTACTGAAAGTTCATTAAAAGAATTGGAAAAAAGGTATAATTAATGGTTAAAATTAATACTTACGATACAATCGTTGGCCCTGTTATAACAGAGAAGTCTACTAATTTGTCTTCTTTAAATAAAGTTGTTTTCAAAGTTATGAATTCAGCTAACAAAAAAAATTTAAAAAAAAACATAGAAAAAATTTTTAAAGTTAATGTTACAAAAATTAATATTATCAATAAAAAAAATAGAACAAAATTTACAAGAGGCAAAACTATTAAGGTTAAAGGATATAAAAAAGCAATCATTACTCTAAAAAAAGGGCAGAGTATTGATTTAACAACTGGAATATAATGAGTTTAAAAACATTTAAACCCTATACTAAATCTACAAGAGGAACAATCCTTGTTGATAGAGCTAAATTATGGAAGGGTAAACCTTATAAACCACTTACGACCGTAAAATATTCTTCCAGTGGAAGAAATAACCAAGGAAGAATTACGTCTAGAAATTTAGGTGGTGGTCATAAACAGAAATATAGAACTATAGATTTTTACAGAAAAAAGAGAGGATCAAAAGGTGAGGTTGAAAGAGTTGAGTACGATCCAAATAGATCTTGTTATATTATGTTGATAAAATTTGATGATGGTGAAAAATATTATTATTTAGCGCCTCAAGGTATAAAAATTGGTGATAAAATATCGAATGGTGCAGATTCTGAAATCAAAATTGGAAATTGCTTGCCTTTATCTGAAATCCCGGTTGGAATTGATATACATAATGTAGAAATTAACCCAGGTGGTGGTGGGAAAGTTGCTAGATCTGCTGGCACATCTGTCTCGATTTCAGGGACAGACGGTAATTATTCTATAATTAAAATGGCTTCTGGTGAAGTGCGAAAAATTGATTCACGATCACTAGCTACAATTGGCGTACTTTCAAATCCTGATCAAAAAAATATAAAAATTGGTAAAGCCGGTCGATCTAGATGGTTGGGTAGGAGACCGCACACAAGAGGTGTAGTAATGAACCCCGTTGATCACCCGCATGGAGGTGGTGAAGGAAAATCAGCAGGAGGAAGACATCCTGTTTCAAGGACGGGTCAATCCGCAAAGGGCTTAAAAACAAGAGATAATAAAAGAACAGATAAATACATTATAAGAAGAAGAAAAAAGAAAAAAGGATAAATTATGGCTAGATCAGTTTGGAAAGGTCCGTTTGTTGAAGATAGCTTGATAAAAAAAGCTGAAAAACAAAAAAATGAAACTAATAGAAAACCAATAAAAACATGGTCAAGAAAATCAACTATAATTCCAGATTTTATTGGATTAAGTTTTTTAATTTATAATGGAAAAAAATTTATACCACTTACTATTTCAGAGGATATGGTTGGTCATAAATTTGGTGAATTTGCTCCTACTAGACAATTCTTCGGTCACACTCCGGCAGATAAAAAAGCTAAAGAAGGTGAAACAAAGGATAAAAAATAATATATGAATAAAGTTAAAAAAAATAAAGAACTTAATTTAGTAAAATCTATCAACAAAAATGTAAGATCAAGTACAAGAAAACTTAAGCCAATTTTAAAATCAATAGTTGGAAAAAAAGTTGATTATGCCCTTAGAGATTTAGAATTTTCAAATAAAAGAATTTGCACAGAGGTTAAAAAAACGCTTTCCTCTGCAATTGCAAATGCAGAAAATAATTATCAATATGATATAGACAAATTATTTGTTAAAGAAGCTTACTGTGGAAAACAGGTAATAATGAAGAGATTTAGACCTAGAGCCAAAGGTAGAGCGTCTCCAATTATCAAACCATATTCTAATTTAACTATAATTTTATCAGAATTAAAAGAGGCACAAAAGGAGAAACATGGGACAAAAGGTTAATCCAGTAGGATATAGACTTGGTGTTAACAGAGGATGGGACTCTGTTTGGTATGCTAAAAAAAAAGATTTTGGTAAATTTTTAATTGAGGACTATAAAATAAGAGATTACATTAAAAAGAATGTAATAAATTCTGGAGTTTCTAAAGTAATGATTGAGAGAACATCTAAAAAGTGTTTTGTAACTATATATACTTCAAGACCCGGTTTTGTTATTGGGAAAAAAGGTAGTGACATAGAAAAAATAAAAAACAGGCTATCAGCTTTAACAACTAACGAAGTAAATTTAAATATTAAAGAAGTAAAAAAACCTGAAACTAATAGTTTTTTAGTTGCTGAAAATATTTCTCAACAATTAGTAAAAAGAGTTTCTTATCGTAGAGCAATGAAAAGGGCCATGCAATCAGCTTTGCGACTCGGAGCTAAAGGTATAAAGGTTTCTATAAGCGGAAGATTAGGTGGTAACGAAATTGCAAGAACAGAGTGGTTGAGAGAAGGAAGTATCCCCTCACATACTTTAAGAGCAGATATTGATTATGCCGAGTCTGAAGCTTTAACAACCTACGGTATTATAGGTATAAAAGTTTGGATTTATAAGGGTGAAATTTTTTCAAGAGAATTTAATCAGGAGACAAATAAAAAATAATTATGTTACAGCCAACTAGAACAAAATTTAGAAAAGCACATAAGGGCAGAATTCACGGTCATGCTTCAAGATGTAATAAAATGAATTATGGTTCATTTGGGTTAAAAGCCTTACAACCTGAAAGAGTTATATCAAAGCAAATTGAGGCTGCTAGAGTTGCATTGACTAGACATATGAAAAGACAAGGACGAGTCTGGTCAAGAGTTTTTCCAAACATTCCTGTATCAAAAAAACCAACAGAAGTAAGAATGGGTAAAGGTAAAGGTTCCCCCGAGTTCTGGGCTTGTAGAGTTAAACCAGGTAGAATCTTATTTGAAGTTGATGGTGTCTCTGAGCAAATCGCTAAAGAGGCTCTTTATAAAGCTTCAGCAAAGTTACCGATCAAAACAAAATTTGTTAGGAGATTTTCTTAATGAAAAAAAGTGAATTTAAAAATTTAACATTAGATAAAGCGAAAAAAGACCTGGAAAAAAATAAAAAAGACTTATTTAATTTAAGATTTCAAAAAGTTAATGGTCAAATTGCAAATACGTCTAAATTTAGTCAGATTAAAAAAACAATTGCTAGATTGCTAACATTTATAGAAAGGAAAAAAAGTGCCTAAAAAAATACTTAGTGGAATAGTAGTGAGCGATAAGCCAAATAAAACGATAACAGTTTTAGTTGAAAGAAAATATCAGCATCCTTTATTTAAGAAAGTAATTAAAGTTAAAAAAAAATTTAGTGCTCACGATGAAAAAAACAAATTTAAAAATGGAGACAAAGTCAAAATTATTGAATGCAGACCTTATTCAAAAACAAAAAAATTTCAAGTTATGGAAGGTAACAATTGATACAGGTACAAACAGAATTAAATGTAGCAGATAATACAGGTGCTAAAAGAATTGAATGTATTAAGGTTCTTGGCGGATCAAAAAGAAGATACGCAAGTATTGGGGACACCATAGTAGTTGCTGTTAAAGAAGCTATACCAAAAGGTAAAGTTAAAAAGGGATCTGTTCATAAAGCAGTAGTTGTTAGAGTTAAAAAAGGCATTCATAGAGATGATGGATCTAAAGTTAAATTTGATAATAATGCAGCAGTTCTAACTGATGACAAAGGCGAACCTATTGGAACAAGAATTTTTGGACCTGTAACTAGAGAACTACGTACCAGAGGACAAATGAAAATAATATCACTCGCTCCGGAGGTAATATAGATGATCAAAAAAGGTTTAAACGTAAAAATTTTGACAGGAAAAGACAAGAATAAAACTGGTGAAGTTATTGAAGTAGATAGAAATAATAATAGAATAAAAATAAAAGGTGCTAATTTGATAAAAAAACATGTCAAGACTACTAAAGATAAAAAAGGTGGTATTTTTGAAAAAGAAAATTTTATACATATCTCAAATATTACCGTTTTAAAAAACGAAAAAAAAAAGGAAGTTAATAAATAGAAATGATACCAAGATTAAAAGAGCTTTATAAAAAAGAAATAAAGGTTTCCATAAAAGAGAAGTATGGGTTCAAAAATTTGAATATGTCTCCAGAAATAGAAAAAATAGTTATAAATATGGGTCTAGGTATTGATGGAAATGATAATAAGATTATAAAAGCCTGTGAAGAGGACTTGTCAAAAATTACTGGACAAAAACCAGTTATCACTAAATTTAAAAAATCTATTTCAAACTTTAAGACAAGAAAAGATACGACAGCGGGTTTAAAGGTTACATTAAGAAAAAACAAAATGTATGAATTTATCGACAGGCTAGTAAATATTGCTTTACCACGTATTAAAGATTTTAGAGGTTTATCCTCTGAAGGTTTTGATAGATTTGGAAATTATACCTTTGGTGTTAAAGAACACATAATTTTTCCTGAAGTTAATTTTGATAAAGTTGATAAAATTAGAGGATTAGATATATGTATTGTGATTAAGTCAATCTCAAAAGAACATAGTTTAGAATTACTAAAAAAATTTAATTTTCCATTTAAAGTAGAAAGGAGTAACTAATGGCAAAACTTAGTTCAATAAATAAAAATAATAAAAGAATTAAACTTTCAGAAAAATTATATAAAAAAAGATTGAAATTGAAAAAAACAATTATGGATAAAAAAATTTCATTGGAAGAAAGATTTAAAGCTCAACAAAAACTGTCAAAATTACCAAGAAATTCAGCAAAAAATAGAGTTAGGAATAGGTGTGAAATTACAGGAAGACCTCATGGAGTTTACAGAAAGTTAAAAATCTCAAGAATAGCATTAAGACAATTAGGACTTCAAGGAAAGATACCTGGAATGGTAAAATCAAGTTGGTAGAAAGGAAAAATTATGAGTTTAAGTGATCCAATAGGAGATATGTTAGCAAGAATTAAAAATTCTCAATTGAGAAATCATAAAAAAGTAATGATGCCATCTTCAATTTTTAAAACTAAAATTGCAGATGTATTAAAAAATGAAGGTTATATAAATAATTTTAATGTCGAAATTAATGACAATAAAAATATTTTAACTATAGATTTAAAATATAATTCAGGATCACCAGTTATTAGCGTAATAGAGCGAATTTCAAGACCTGGAAGAAGAATTTTTTCAAGTGCTGAAAGTTTACCAAAAATTAATAATGGTCTTGGAATTGCAATCGTATCGACCCCTCAGGGTGTTATGACTGATATCGAAGCAAGAAAAAAAAAAGTTGGCGGAGAGGTAATTTGTAAGGTTTTCTGATGTCTAAAATAGGAAAAATAAATATCTCTATACCTGAAAAAGTAAAAGTTATTCTTTTAGGTGACGATATGAACATTGAAGGTCCTTTTGGCAAACAATCAATTAAAATTAATTTAGATGTTTTCGATTTAAATATTAATGAGGGAAAGGATATTTCTATTAAACCAAAAAAATTAGACGAGAGCACTAAAAGACTCTGGGGTATGAATAGAAGTTTGATTAATAATGCAATTATTGGATCAAATACGGGTTTTGAAAAAATTCTTGAATTAAGCGGAGTTGGTTATAGAGCAGCGTTAAAAGGTAAACAGCTAAATCTTCAATTAGGCTTTAGTCATGATATCAATTTCGATATTCCAAGTGATATTAATATTTTAGTTGAGAAACAAACTGTAATAAAAATTACTGGAATAAATAAGCAAAAAGTTGGTATGATAGCATCTCAAATTAAATCTTTTAGACCACCTGAACCTTATAAAGGAAAAGGTATAAGAGAAAAAGGCCAGTATGTTTTAAAGAAAGAGGGAAAAAAGAAATAATGAAATTAAATTCAATACAAAGAAAAAAATTTAGAGTCAGAAATAAACTTAAAAAAAGTGCTGGAAATGATAGATTTAGATTAAGTGTGTCTAGAAGCTTAAAAAATTTTTCAGCTCAAATTATAGATGATGTAAATAACAAGACTTTATTATCAGCCTCTTCAATAGAAAAAGATGTTAGAACCAGTACAAAAACAAACAAGATGTCAATTTCCAAAATAGTTGCTGAAAAGTTAGCCAAAAAAGCAGTAGACAAAAATATTAAGAAAATTTATTTTGATAGAGGTAAATTTAAATATCATGGTAGAGTTAAAGAATTTGCTGAAACATTAAGAAAAAATGGAATGGAATTTTAAATGATAAAAGATGATTTTATAGAAAAACTTGTTCACGTAAACAGAATTACTAAAGTTGTTAAAGGTGGAAGAAGATTTGGTTTCTCCGCTTTAGTTGTTGTAGGCAATCAAAATGGTAAGATTGGTATTGCACATGCTAAAGCAAAACAAGTTCCAGATGCAATTAAAAAAGCAAACGAACTTGCAAGAAGAAATTTAGTTCAAATACCTTTAAGAGAAGGCAGAACTATACATCACGATATTTTTGGAAAAGATGGTGCTGGAAAAATAAAGATGAGATCTGCGCCAAAAGGAACGGGCATTATAGCAGGCGGACCTGTTCGTGCAGTTTGTGAGGTCTTGGGCATAAGGGATGTTGTTGCAAAATCACTTGGTACTGCAAACCCTCATAATGTTATTCGAGCATGTTTAAGAGCATTAAAAAAACAAAATTCACCTAAACAAATTTCCATAATTAGAAATAAAAAAATAGCAGAAATAATTGAAAAAAGAGGATAGATGCTAAATAATTTGAAAAAGATTAAACAAAAGAAAATAAGAGTTGGAAGAGGCATTGGATCTGGTAAGGGCAAAACTTCAGGCAGAGGTGTTAAAGGTCAAAAATCAAGATCTGGAGTCGCTATAAAAAGCTTTGAGGGTGGTCAAATGCCATTATATAGAAGATTACCAAAAAGAGGCTTTAATACTATAGGAAAAAAAAAAATCGGTTTCTTAAATCTTTCAAATATTCAATCTTTTATTCAATCTAAGAAAATAAATGCTAAAGACAAGATTGATTTAGCATTGTTGAAAAAATTAAATATTATCAAAAAAAAATATAAAAAATTCAAAGTACTTGGAAGTGGCGATATTAATGAAAAATTGAATATTGAAGTTAACTATTTATCTAATACAGCAAAAAATAAATTAGAAAAATTAGGCTCAAATATCAAAATTATAAGTAAATAACTTTTTTATGAGCTCAATAGCCCAATCAGGAGATTTAAAAAATCGTATAATTTTTACAATATTAATTCTAGCAATATATAGATTTGGCACATTTGTCCCTTTACCCGGTATAGATCCTGATCAATTAAAAATTATGATGGAGGGTAATCAAAAAGGCCTTCTAGGAATGTTTAATGTGTTTGCTGGTGGAGCTGTAAGTAGAATGGCTATCTTTGCCTTGGGTATTATGCCATATATTTCTTCAGCCATCATAGTTCAATTATTGACTGGAGTTTCTGATTATTTTAAAAATTTAAAGAGTCAAGGCGAATTAGGAAGAAAAAAAATCACTCAAATAACGAGATACGGAACAGTTTTATTGGCTACTATCCAAGGATACGGTCTCTCAGTAGGCTTGGAAGCATCAGCTGGTTTGGTAATTGATCCAGGCATATTTTTTAAGATTTCAACAGTTACAACAATTGTAGCAGGAACAGTTTTTTTGATGTGGTTAGGTGAACAAATTACACAAAGAGGTATTGGTAATGGAATTTCTTTAATTATTTTTTCTGGCATAGTAGCAGAAATACCAAGAGCTTTAGTTACTACATTTGAATTAGGAAGAACTGGTGCAATTTCAACAGTAATGATAATTTTTATATTTATATTACTTATAGCTACAATAATGTTTGTAGTATTTATGGAAAGAGCTTTAAGGAAAATATTAATTAATTATCCAAAAAGACAAATGGGAAATAAAATGTATGGTGGTGAGTCTTCTCATCTACCTTTAAAAATTAATACAGCTGGAGTGATACCAGCAATATTTGCATCTGCATTACTACTTTTACCTGTAACATTGTCTAATTTTGATTTTTCCACTAATGATACAGTAACTTCTTTTGCGTCATATTTTACACAAGGACAACCTTTGTATATGTTGTTATATGCTGCTGGAATAATTTTTTTTACTTTTTTTTACACATCAATAACTTTTAATCCTGTTGAAACCGCCGATAATTTAAGAAAATATGGAGGATTTGTTCCAGGTATAAGACCAGGCGAGAGTACAGCTATATATATAGAGCAAATTTTAACAAAATTAACTACTATAGGAGCTTTATACTTAACATTAGTATGTTTAATGCCCGAATTCTTAATATCTAGATACCCAATACCTTTTTATTTAGGTGGCGCATCAATTTTAATTGTTGTTGTAGTCGCCATAGATACTGTAACACAAATTCAAACTAGATTAATGAGTGCGCAGTATGAACAATTAATTAAAAAAACAAAGTTTGGCAGATAAAGGTGAATATAATTTTATTTGGTCCTCCCGGAGCTGGAAAAGGAACTCAAGCAAAATACTTAGTTAAAAAACTAGAAAATATTCAAATTTCAACTGGCGACATGTTGAGAGACGAAATTAAAAAGGAGTCTGAAATTGGAAAAAGAATAATTAGTTACATGAATGATGGTAAATTTGTTGATGACGAAATTGTTAATAAAATAATTAAAAAAATTATTTTTGATCCAAAAAAAAAAGATAAACTTATTTTTGATGGATATCCCAGAACATTAGAGCAAGCAAAAAATTTAGATTTGTGGCTATCTGAATCAGAACAAAAAATAGATTTTATTTTTTTTCTTAATGTAAAAAAGGACATAATAATTCAAAGAATTAAAAAAAGAAAAATTATAGAAAAAAGATCAGACGATGAATTGGATATTATATTAAAAAGATATGATACGTATATGGAAACTACAAAACCAGTTTTAGAATATTATTCCAGCAAACCTAATTTCACTGAATTTGACGGTAGCTTAAAAATTGACGAAATTACAAGCAAAATTAATAATTTTTTAAAGGTTTAAAAGTTGACATTAAATTAACTTCTTATATAAAAGGCTAGATTTTATCTCTTAATTATGGCTCGTATCGCTGGTGTTAATATCCCACAAAATAAAATAGTCCAAGTTGGACTAACATATATTTATGGTATCGGAGACCAATATTCAAAACAAATTTGCAAAGATTTAAGTATATCTAAACCAACTAGAGTAAATCAATTAACAGATGATCAGATATTAAAAATAAGAGAATATATAGACAAGCATTTTTCTGTAGAAGGCGACTTGAGAAGAGATAATTCAATTAGTATCAAACGCTTAATCGATTTAGCTTGTTATAGAGGATCAAGGCACAAAAAAAAATTACCTGCAAGAGGTCAAAGAACCAGATGTAACGCAAGAACAAGAAAAGGCAAGGCAATTGCAATTGCTGGTAAAAAACTAACACCACTAAAAAAATAAGACATGGCTAAAGATAAAGAAACAGAAAAAAAAAACGACAATAAAGAACAAAAAATAGTAAAAAAAAGTTCATACTCTAAAAAGAAAAAAGTTAAGAAAAATATACCAAACGGTATTGCTTACGTTCAATCTAGTTTTAACAATACAATAGTTTCTATTGCAGACACCCAAGGTAATATAATTTCATGGTCTTCAGCTGGACAAAAAGGTTTTAAGGGATCAAGAAAATCAACACCTTACGCTGCACAGATTGCTGCAGACACTGCGGCAACTAAAGCATTAGAATTTGGAATGAAAACATTAATAGTAGAAATAAAAGGTCCTGGATCTGGAAGAGAAACTGCATTAAGAGCTCTACAAGCAAGAGGTTTTAAAATATTATCTATTAAAGATACAACACCAATGCCACATAACGGAACAAGACCACCAAAAAAAAGGAGAGTTTAATGGAGAGCACAGAAATAAATGTAAAAAATTGGAAATCGATGATTAAACCAGGTAAGTTAGATGTAAACTTAAGTGAAGATAAGTCTTATGCGAAAATAATTGCAGAGCCTTTAGAGAAAGGTTATGGATTAACTTTAGGAAACTCTTTAAGAAGAATATTGCTTTCATCTATAAGAGGAACAGCTGTAACAGCGATCCAAATTGATGGGGTTCTTCATGAATTTACTTCAATAAAAGGTGTAAGAGAAGACGTTACAGATATTGTTTTGAATGTAAAGTCGTTGGCATTAAAAAGTAATTCTGAAAGTTCCAAAAAACTAATTTTGGATGCCAAAGGCCCTGGTGTTATTAAAGCATCTAACATTACGCCAGTAAATGAAATTGAAATATTAAATCCAGATCTTGTGATATGTAATTTAGATGAGAATACTAACTTCCACATGGAGATGACAGTTGGTAACGGCAAAGGGTATATTTCCGCAGATTTAAACAAACCAGAAGAACCTCCATTAGGACTTATACCTATTGATTCTTTGTTTAGTCCAGTCAAAAAAGTCTCATATTCAGTTAGCACTGCTAGAGAAGGTAAGGCTCTTGATTATGATAAACTGATCATGGAAGTAGAAACTAATGGTTCAATATCTGCAGAAGATGCTATAGCTTACTCAGCAAGGATTTTTCAAGATCAACTTGCAATGTTCGTAAATTTTGATGAACCTCAGGAAGTTGCTATAACTGAAACTCCTAAAGAGCCAGAATTTAATAGAAATCTTCTAAGAAAAGTAGATGAACTTGAGCTTTCAGTTAGATCTATGAACTGTTTAAAGAATGATAATATTATCTATATTGGTGACCTGGTTCAAAAATCTGAAGGCGAAATGTTAAGAACACCTAATTTCGGTAGAAAATCTTTAAATGAAATTAAAGAAATTTTAAATGGTATGTCTTTATACTTAGGGATGGAAATTCCTAATTGGCCACCTGAAAATATAGCAGAACTATCAAAGAAATTAGAAGAAAGCATCTAAAATGAGACATAAATTAGGTTATAAAAAACTCAATAGAACCTCAGAACATCGAAAGTCTTTAATTAAAAACATGCTTAATTCTCTTATAAAATATGAGCAAATTGTTACGACTTTGCCAAAAGCAAAACTCATAAAACCACAAGCTGAAAAATTAATAACATTGGGAAAAAAAAAGAATTTAACAAATACACGAGCATTAGTTTCTAAACTACAAGACAAAAAAAATGCTAATAAAATCTTAAACACTTTGTCAAAACGTTATGAAAAAAGGGCAGGCGGTTACACTAGAATAGTTAAAGCTGGATATAGATATGGGGATAATTCACCTATGGCAGTTATTGAGTTTGTTGACAGAGATGTAGAAGCGAAAAGAAAATTTAAAAAGAAAAAAAAAGAAGAATCTCAAATAGAAGATAAGAATAAAAAACAAATTCCAGCATAATTTGCTAAAATAAATGGATAGGTCTTATAAAATAAAACCAATTCATATATCCATGCGTTTAGATAGATGGATTAAAAATAATGTAGGCAAATATCCGCAATCTTTATTAGAAAAGTCTATAAGAAAAGGAAAAATTAAGCTAAATAATAAGAAAACTAGTACTTCATATAAACTAAAAAATGGAGATGAAATAAATTTTTATAATTTTAATTATCAATACACTCAAAAAGAAAAGCTTAAATACATACCTTCAAAAAAAAACTTAAGCGAAAATGAAAAATCATTGATAGAAGATAATGATGATTTTATTGTAATAAATAAAAAAGCAGGCGTTTCTGTTCAAGGAGGAACAAAATCTATAAATAATTTGATAGATATTTTTTCTAATAGCAAACTATTTAAAGATACCAAACCTTATACAGTTCATCGTTTGGATAAAGAAACCTCAGGTGTAATGATTATTGCAAAAAACTACATAAGTGCAAAATTGTTAACCTCACTGTTTAGATTAAGAAAAATTCATAAAACTTACCTTGCAATTTGTCACGGGGTTTTTAAAAATAAAAAAGGTGAAATAAGGGGCGATTTAATAAAATATGAAAAAGAAAAAAAAATTACAGAGCTAGCAATAACATATTACAATGTAATTAATTCAAATAACTTTTTTAGTTTTGTTGAACTAAGACCTATAACTGGAAGAAAACATCAACTACGAAAACAATTGTCATTTATGGGCAATCCAATAGTCGGGGATAGCAAGTATAATATCCTAAAACTTAAAACAAAAACTGAAAAAAATTTAATGTTACATGCCCATAAAATCAAATTTCTAATTAATGACCAAAAACATAATTATAAAGCTGAACTTCCAGATTATTTTAACAATTATTTAAATAAAAAAAGATTAATAATCTAAATTTTTTTCTAATTTTTTTAATAAATCTTTTTTGTTAACTTTTTTAATACGATTTATACTTATTATACCTCTGTCATTTATTCCACACGGTATAATCTTTTTATATTCATCTAAGCTATTAGAATAATTTATAGAAAATCCATGAAATGCTATCCATTTTTTTACTCTTATACCTATAGCTGCAATTTTTTTAATTTCATTATTATCATTTATCCATATACCTACGTTATTTCTATCATTAAAAGATTTAATATTAAGTTCTTCCAAAGTATTAATTATAGTTTTTTCGATTGCCAATATAAATTTTCTTATATCTTTTTTTCTTTTTTTTAAATCTATAACAACATAGCAAATAATTTGGCCAGGACCATGCCATGTTATTTTTCCACCTCTATTTGATTTAAAAATCTTAATTGATTTATCAATTATCTCTTTTTCTTTATAACTTGTTCCTGCTGTAAAAATTGATTTATGTTCTAGAAACCATATAAGTTCTTTTCCATTATCAATTGCTATATTTTCAACTCTTTTTTCTAGTAAATCAATTGCCATTTTATAATTTACAGGTTTTATTGATTTTTTGATCTCTATATCCATTTAAAAATTGTATTATATGTATTTTGTATTAATAGTTCTAATAAATTTTAAAACATAATAAAATGTCTACAATAAAAAAAAGTAAAGATAAAAAAGTAAATTTTGAATTTAACAAAGAATACATAAAGGTTATTGTTGAAAAAATTCAAAATAACGATGTTAAATTTTTATCAAATTCTTTCAAAGAAATGCACCCTGCTGACGCTGCTGATATAATTGAACATTTAAATCAAAATGACCGTGAAAATTTAATTAAATTAAATAATTTTAATATTAATCCTGAGATATTTGTAGAATTAAATGAAAACATACAATCAGAAATAGTTAAAATGCTATCTTCTGAATCTATTGTTTTTATTCTAAAAAATTTAGAATCAGATAATGCTATAAAGATTTTAGAAAATATTGATGAAGATAATAAAAATCAAATTCTTTCATCACTACCGCCTAAAGATAGATTTATTTTGCTAGAAAGTTTGAGTTATCCTGAAGATACTGCTGCTCGAATAATGCAAAGAGAGCTTACTGCAATACCTAGTAATTGGTCTGTGGGTCAAACAATTGATTATTTAAGAGAAAATAAAGATTTGCCAGAACAATTTCTAGAAATTTATATAATTGATAGTGAATTTAAACCCCTTGGTACGGTTCCATCATCTAAAGTTTTAAGAACCTCAAGAGAAACAAAGATGATTGATATTATGCTTGAGTCTCAGGTGACGATACCTGTTGAAATGGACAAAGAAGAAGTTGGTCGACTATTCGAAAACTATAATCTGAACTCTGCAGCAGTAATAGATAAAAATGAAAAATTAGTTGGAATGATTACAAGTGATGACATATTAACTGTTTTAAAAGAGGAAGCAGAAGAAGATACTTTAAGATTAGCGGGTGTTGGTGATGAAGAAATTACAGATGGAGTAATTAAAAAAACTCAAAGACGTTTTAACTGGCTTCTGCTAAATCTATTCACTGCTTTTCTTGCAACATGGGTAATTAGTAAATTTGGTGCAACTATAGAACAAATGGTCGCCTTAGCTTTTTTGATGCCAATAGTCGCGTCAATGGGTGGTAATGCAGGCATGCAAACCTTAGCTGTAACTATAAGAGGTATTGCTACAAATGATTTAACAGACAGTAATTTTCTCAAAATAGTTTTGAAAGAATTTAATATAGGAGTTCTTAATGGAATAATTTTTGCAATAATCAGTGCTTTAATTGTACAATTATGGTTTAAAGATTACGTATTATCAATAATTATCTCTATTTCAATGACTTTAAACATGATTGTTGCTGGTTTATTTGGAATTTTGATACCGGTTACACTAAAAAAATTTAATATAGATCCTGCTATAGCATCAAGTGTTTTTGTTACTACAATAACCGATGTTATTGGCTTCCTGTCATTTTTAGGGATAGGTGCATATTTTTTTTATAATTAAAAGTTATCAATCAACCTTACTCCCTGAATATAGAAAGCAATAAAAATTTTTACGTTTTTTTTATTTATTTTTTTACTTAAGTTATTTTTATTTCTCAATTCTAAATATTCAATATTAAATACTTTATTTTTATTCATAAAATTTTTTATTCTAGATTTATTGTTTAAATTTTTTTTTAAAAGATTAAATAATTTTTTTACTTTTAAAGTAAGCAAGGCAGACTCTTTTATAGACTTATGATTTAATAATCTATTTCTTGATGAATAAGCAAGTCCATTTTTCATTCTAATAGTTTTGCATAAAACGGTTTTAACATTTGAATTTTTTTTTAAAAACTCTCTAATTAGAATGTACTGCTGATAGTCTTTTTCACCTAAAAATATTTTATTTATTTTTAACTTTTTGATGAATTGATTTATTACACTTAAAACTCCCTCAAAATGGCCTGATCTATATTTTGCACATAATATTTTATTTAATTTACCAATTTTAAATTTCTTTTTTCTCTTATTTG